>NZ_JBAGKC010000024.1:0-123834 GCF_037034245.1 Streptomyces sp. CA2R106 | reverse complement strand
CTGGCCGGGGGAAGGTCGGCACCCCACGGGCCGGCCGGGGGGAAGGTCGGCACCCGCACCGGCGGACGGACCCGCCCCCGTGAACGTTCGGCCCCCGCCTGAGCGGGGTTGTCGGTGCGGTGGGGCAGGATAGGCGGGGATGACTGGTAATCCGTTGGACGACCCGCTGCGCAAGCTCGTCGGTGACCGTACGGCCAAGGTGCTCGGCGAGCATCTCGGGCTGCACACGACCGGGGACCTGCTCCACCACTATCCGCGGCGGTACGCGGAGCGCGGCGAGCTGACGCGGCTGGCCGACCTCCCGGTGGACGAGTACGTGACGGTGGTCGCGCAGATCGCGAAGGCGGACAAGCGGACGTACGGGCGCGGCTCGGGGGTGCGGCTGGAGGTCGTGGTGACCGACGGCAGCGGCTCGCTGACCCTGGTGTTCTTCAGCAAGGCGGCGCACGCGCACGCCCACCGGCTGATCCCGGGCCGGCGCGGCATGTTCTCCGGGAAGGTCTCGGTTTTCAACCGTACGCGCCAACTCGCGCACCCGGACTACCAGTTGCTCGACGCGGGTGCGGACGAGGGCCCGGACGCGAAGGACGCGGCCGACGCGTTCGCGAACCGGCTGATCCCGCTGTACCCGGCGGTGAAGCAGATCACGTCCTGGCGCATCGCGCAGGCGGTGGACACCGCGATCGACTCGCTGGGCGCGATCGGCTGGGCCGGGGTCGGGGAGCCGCTGCCGGCGGAACTGCGGGCCGGGCGCGACCTGGTGGGGTTGCCCGAGGCGCTGGAGAAGGTGCACCGGCCGCGGTCGAAGCGGGACATCGAGGTGGCGCGGCAGCGGCTGAAGTGGGACGAGGCGTTCGTCCTCCAGGTCGCGCTGGCCAGGCGCCGGGCCGACGAGTCGGCGCTGCCCGCGCTGCCGCGGGTGCCGGGCGGGGACGGGCTGCTGGCGGCGTTCGACCGGCGGCTGCCGTTCACCCTCACCGAGGGCCAGCGGGCGGTCTCCGCGGAGATCTTCGCGGACCTGGCCACGGAGCACCCCATGCACCGGCTGCTCCAGGGCGAGGTCGGCTCCGGCAAGACCATGGTGGCGCTGCGCGCGATGCTCGGGGTGGTGGACACCGGCGGCCAGGCGGCGATGCTCGCGCCGACCGAGGTGCTCGCCCAGCAGCACCACCGGTCGGTCACCGAGATGATGGGCGACCTCGCGGAGTCCGGCATGCTCGGCGGCTCCGAACTGGGCACCAAGGTGGTGCTGCTGACCGGTTCCATGGGGGCGGCGGCCCGCCGCACCGCGCTGCTGGACCTGGTCAGCGGGGACGCGGGCATCGTGATCGGCACCCACGCCCTGATCGAGGACAAGGTGAGGTTCCGCGACCTGGGCCTGGTGGTGGTGGACGAGCAGCACCGCTTCGGGGTGGAGCAGCGCGACGCGCTGCGCGCCAAGGCCGCGCAGCCGCCGCACCTGCTGGTGATGACGGCCACCCCGATCCCGCGCACGGTCGCGATGACGGTCTTCGGCGACCTGGAGACCTCGGTGCTCGACCAACTGCCCGCCGGGCGCTCCCCGATCGCCACCCATGTGGTGCCGGCGGCCGAGAAGCCGCACTTCCTGGCGCGGGCGTGGGAGCGGGTCCGCGAGGAGGTCGAGGCGGGCCACCAGGCGTACGTGGTCTGCCCGCGGATCGGTGACGAGGAGGACGCGAAGGCGGCCGCCAAGCCGGCCGGGAAGAAGGGCGGCGCCGCCGGGCCGAAGGACGGCCCCGGCCCCGACGACGCCGAGCGCCGCCCCCCGCTGGCCGTGCTGGAGGTCGCCGACCAGCTCGGCAAGGGCCCGCTGGCCGGTCTGCGGGTGGAGGCGCTGCACGGCAGGATGGCCCCCGACGCCAAGGACGACGTGATGCGCCGGTTCGCCGCCGGCGACGTGGACGTGCTGGTCGCGACCACCGTCATCGAGGTGGGGGTCAATGTGCCGAACGCCACCGCGATGGTGATCATGGACGCCGACCGGTTCGGCGTCTCCCAGCTCCACCAGCTGCGCGGCCGGGTGGGCCGGGGCAGCGCCGCCGGGCTGTGCCTGCTGGTCTCCGAGGCCCATGAGGCCAGTCCGGCCAGGACCCGGCTGGACGCGGTCGCCCGTACCCTGGACGGCTTCGAGCTGTCCCGGATCGATCTGGAGCAGCGCCGGGAGGGCGACGTGCTCGGCCAGGCCCAGTCCGGCAGCCGCTCCAGCCTGCGGGTGCTCGCCGTCATCGACGACGAGGAGGTGATCGCGGCGGCCCGCGACGAGGCCACCGCGCTGGTCGCCGCCGACCCCGAACTGGCCGCCCACCCCGATCTGCGCAGCGCGCTGGAGAGCCTGCTGGACGCCGACCGCGAGGAGTACCTCGACAAGGGCTGACGCCGTGGCGGGCCCGGGCGCCCGGTAGGGTCGGGGCCGTGAGCAAGTCATGACCCGCGTGATCGCCGGGGCGGCCGGCGGCCGCCGGCTCGCCGTCCCCCCGGGCAACGGCACCCGCCCCACCTCGGACCGGGCCAAGGAAGCGCTCTTCTCCACCTGGGAGTCGCTGCGCGGCCCGCTGGCGGGGGCCAGGGTGCTGGACCTGTACGCGGGCTCGGGCGCGGTCGGCCTGGAGGCGCTCTCCCGCGGCGCGGCGCACGTCCTGCTGGTGGAGGCCGACCCGCGGGCCGCCAGGGTGGTCCGGGAGAACACCGCCACGGTGCGGCTGCCCGGCGCCGAGGTGCGCCCGGCCCGGGCGGAGAAGGCGGTGGCCGGACCGCCGCCGGGCCCGCCGTACGACACGGTCTTCCTCGACCCGCCCTATGACGTGCCGGACCCCGAGCTGCGGGAGATCCTCCTCACACTCGCGGCCAACGGCTGGTTGACCGCCGACGCACTGGTCACCGTGGAACGCAGGACGCGCGGCGGTGCCTTCGAGTGGCCCGACGGCTTCGCCGGGGTGCGCTCGCGTACCTACGGGGAGGCGACTTTTTGGTACGGTCGCGCCGCCGAAGTTACCGGCGAGTCATGAACCCGCCATGAACCGCAGCCCGAGCGTCACCGCTACGGAGAGCGAGGAGCCACTCTTGCGCCGCGCAGTCTGTCCGGGGTCCTTCGACCCCATCACCAACGGACACCTCGACATCATCGCCCGCGCGTCCCGGCTGTACGACACCGTCCACGTCGCCGTGATGATCAACAAGTCCAAGCAGGGCCTGTTCGACATCGGCGAGCGGATCGCGCTGATCGAGGAGGTCACCGCGGAATTCGGCAACGTCCGGGTGGAGTCCTTCCACGGCCTGCTCGTCGACTTCTGCAAGCAGCGCGAGATCCCGGCCATCGTCAAGGGGCTGCGCGCGGTCAGCGACTTCGACTACGAACTGCAGATGGCCCAGATGAACATCGGCCTGTCCGGCGTGGAGACGCTCTTCGTGCCCACCAACCCCGAGTACAGCTTCCTGTCCTCCAGCCTCGTCAAGGAAGTCGCCCAATGGGGCGGTGACATCTCCCACTTGGTCCCGCCGCCGGTCCTCCGGGCGCTGACCGCGCGGCTCCGGCAGCAGTAGGCTTTGCCGCTGTGGACGTCCAGAAGAAGCTCGATGAGATCACGGCGACCGTCAGCGCAGCCCGGTCCATGCCGATGTCGGCCTCCTGCGTGGTGAACCGGGCCGACCTGCTCGCGATGCTCGAAGAGGTCGCCGCGGCGCTCCCGGACTCGCTGGCCCAGGCCCAGGAACTCCTGGGCGACCGCGAGCAGATGGTGGAGCAGGCCCGCGCCGAGGCGCAGCGGATCATCGAGTCCGCGCACGCCGAGCGCGGCTCGATGGTCTCGGACACCCAGATCGCCCGGCAGTCCCAGGACGAGGCCGACCGCATCCTCGCCGAGGCGCGCCGCGAGGCCGACGAGATCCGCGCCGAGGCGGACGACTACGTGGACAGCAAGCTCGCCAACTTCGAGGTGGTCCTCACCAAGACCATCGGCTCGGTGGACCGCGGCCGCGAGAAGCTGCTCGGACGCGACCCGTACGCCGAGGACGGCCAGGGCTACGCCGAGGACGACCCCGACGCCCCCGAGCGCAGCACCGACCCGGAGACGCTGCGCCGCCGCGCGGACGAGTACGTCGACACCAAGATGCGCGCCTTCGAGGCGGTGCTCAGCAAGACCCTCGAAGCGGTCGGCCGCGGCCGGCTCAAGCTCACCGGGCACAACCCGATCGACGACCTCGCCGCGCAGATCGCCGCCGCCGACGCGGCCGACGGCAGCGGCGAGGTGCGGCACCGGCAGTCCGACGACGAGTTCATGGCGGGCCTGGCCGCGCCGGCCGCCGACAACCAGGCCGACCTGTCGCAGTACGGCTACACCCCGGCAGTCGCGGCCGCCGCGCCGCAGCAGCCCGAGCAGCAGCAGGGCTACGAGGCCGACCCGGCCTACGAGGCGGACCCCGCCTACGGCTACCCGCAGCAGGAGGTCTACGCCCAGCAGGCCCAGCCCGGCGGCTACCCGCAGCCCCTGCCGCCCCAGCAGCAGGAGTACGCGCCGGCCGGCTACGACCCGTACGGCAGCCCGCAGCAGGGGTACGACTACCAGGCCGCCGCCCCGGTGGACCCGGCCGGCGGCTACGACCAGCAGTACGGCGGGCAGCCGCAGATCCCGTACCAGCAGCAGGGGCCGGAGTACGGCCAGCAGCCCGGGACGCAGCCCGCGGCGCTGGACGAGACCAGCTTCTTCGACACCGGCATGATCGACCTGAACCGGCTCCGGGAGCTGGAACAGGGCCTCTGACCTCGCCCTCGGCCCCGGTGTCGGGCTGCCGCCCCCCTGCGGCGACCGCCGGCGTTTGGGCCCGGGCGCACTGTCAAGTATCCTGTGGGCTCCAGCCGTGTCACGCACCGGCGCTTCGGCCTGCCCGTCCACCAGGGCCCTCCACGGGGACCGCGCGGACGCGGGCGTAACGCTGTAGGCCGTACCGATGAAAGCAGGAAGCCCTGAACACCCGCCTCGACCACCGCAACCCCCTCGTGTTCGACACACACGAGCTGGGTCGGCGTCCTGGTGCGATGAAGAAGGTCTCCCGCACGGTCTCCGCGCCCGTCGACCTCGGTATCGCCGAGGTCATCGGGGTGCCGGAGGGCGCCGACGTCGAGCTGGAGCTCCGCCTGGAGTCGGTCATGGAAGGCGTGCTGGTCACCGGCACCGCCCATGCGCCGGTGACAGGGGAGTGCATCAGGTGCCTGGAGCCGCTGGAGCGCGAGCTCGACGCGGAGTTCCAGGAGATGTTCTCCTACCCCGACGCCGACACCCGGACCGCCCGCAGGGACGAAGCCGGTGACGACGCCGCGGCCTCCGAGGAGGACGAGCTGTACCTCGAGGACGACCTGTTCGACCTCGAACCCGTGCTGCGGGACGCGGTGGTGCTCGCACTGCCCATGCAGCCGGTGTGCCGGGAGGACTGCCCGGGTCTGTGCCCCCAGTGCGGGGTGCGGCTCGCGGACGATCCCGACCACCACCACGAGGCGACCGACATCCGTTGGGCCGCCTTGCAGGACTTCCAGCAGAACGGCACCGGAGACGGTGCCGACGAGAACCAGGAGAAGTAGCCGTGGCTGTTCCGAAGCGGAAGATGTCGCGCAGCAACACGCGCCACCGCCGTTCGCAGTGGAAGGCTGCGCCCGTGAGCCTGGTGGCCTGCGAGCGCTGCCACGAGCCGAAGCTCCAGCACATCGCGTGCCCGAGCTGCGGCACCTACAACCGCCGTCAGGTCCTCGAGGTCTGATCGGCAGGTGACAGGCCCAGTGTCCTCAACGTCCTCCACGCCCGACACCCCGGTGTCGAAGAAGGCCGCCGCGGACAAAGCCTCGTCCCACACGCTTCTGGAAGGGCGGCTCGGGTACCACCTCGAGCCCGCCCTTCTGGTGCGTGCGCTCACCCACCGCTCGTACGCGTACGAGAACGGCGGGCTGCCCACCAACGAGCGGCTGGAGTTCCTCGGGGACTCCGTGCTCGGCCTGGTGGTCACCGACACTCTCTACCGCACCCACCCCGACCTGCCCGAGGGCCAACTGGCCAAGCTCAGGGCCGCGGTGGTCAACTCGCGGGCCCTGGCCGGGGTCAGCCGCGGGCTCGACCTGGGCGCGTTCATCCGGCTCGGCCGCGGTGAAGAGGGAACCGGCGGGCGGGACAAGGCATCGATCCTCGCGGACACCCTCGAAGCGGTCATCGGCGCGGTCTATCTCGACCAGGGCCTCGACGCGGCTTCGGCACTCGTCCACCGGCTCTTCGACCCGCTGATCGAAGAGTCCTCCAACCTCGGCGCCGGCCTGGACTGGAAGACCTCGCTCCAGGAGCTCACCGCCGCCGAAGGGCTCGGCGTCCCCGAGTACGTCGTCTCCGAGTCCGGCCCCGACCACGAGAAGACCTTCACGGCTGCCGCCCGCGTCGGTGGTGTCGAGTACGGCACCGGCACCGGCCGCAGCAAGAAGGAGGCGGAGCAGCAGGCGGCGGAAGCAGCCTGGCGCTCCATCCGCGAAGCGTCCACCTCACAGCCGGCGGGCTGAGCCCCTCCCGAACGCCGGGCGCGCCGACCGAACCGTCGGCCCGCCCGGCGTTTCCGGGAGCGGCCCGGCACCCGGCGAAGCAACCATCCCGCCCGGCCGTCAGGACCCCACCGTGCCAGAACTCCCGGAAGTCGAGGTCGTCCGCCGCGGCCTCGCCAAGTGGGCCGCCGACCGGACGATCGCCGCGGCCGAGGTCCTGCACCCCCGTGCCGTACGCCGCCACCCCGCCGGCCCGGACGACTTCACCCACCGCCTCACCGGCGCCACCCTCGCCGCCCCGCACCGCCGCGGCAAGTACCTGTGGCTGCCGGTCGGGGAGGGCACCGCGATGGTCGCCCACCTCGGCATGAGCGGCCAGTTCCTGATCCGCCCGCAGGAGGCGAGCGCCGAGAAGCACCTGCGGGTCCGCCTCACTTTCGACGACACCGAGGGCACCGACCTCCGCTTCGTCGACCAGCGCACCTTCGGCGGGCTCTCCTTGCACGACACGGTCCCCGGCGACCCCGAGCAGTTGCCGCAGCCGCTGGCGCACATCGCCCGCGACCCGCTCGACCCGGCCTTCGACGACGACGCCTTCCACGCGGCGCTGCGCCGCAAGCGGACCACGATCAAGCGGGCGCTGCTGGACCAGACCCTGATCAGCGGGGTCGGCAACATCTACGCCGACGAGACGCTGTGGCGCACCCGGCTGCACTACGACCGCCCGACCACCGCGCTGACCCGCCCGCGCACCGCCGAACTCCTCACCCACGTGCGGGAGGTGATGGGCGACGCGCTGGCCGCCGGCGGCACCAGCTTCGACAGCATGTACGTCAACGTGAACGGCGAGTCGGGGTACTTCGCCCGCTCGCTGGACGCCTACGGCCGCGAGGACGAGCCCTGCCGCCGCTGCGGCACCCCGATCCGGCGCCGGGCGTGGATGAACCGCTCCAGCTACTTCTGCCCGCGCTGCCAGCCGGCGCCGCGCGCCTCGTCGTAGCGTCCGCGGGCCGCCAGCACCTCCGGCATCCGGCCCTCGACCAGGTGGATCAGGTCGAGCAGCCGGGTCGCGGTCTCCTGCCCGAGCGGGGTGAGCCGGTACTCCACGTGCGGCGGGGTGACCGGCTGCGCGTCGCGGATCACCAGACCGTCGCGCTCCAGCGCCTGGAGCGTCTGGGAGAGCATCTTCTCGCTCACGCCGTCCACCCGGCGCCGCAGCGCGTTGAAGCGCAGGGTGTCCTCGGCGAGCGCCGACAGCGTCAGGATGCCCCAGCGCCCGGTGACGTGCTCCAGGGTCGGCCGTGACGGGCAGTCCCGCGAGAACACGTCGAACGCGTCCACCTGCTCCGTCACCTGGTTCATGGGCCCAGCGTAGCGTCCGCCCCGCGGCCGGTCAGTAGCCGAAGTCCTGGGTCCACCAGGGGCCGCCGGTGCCGAAGTGGATGCCGACGCCGAGGGTCTTGTAGTCGCAGTCGAGAATGTTGGCGCGGTGGCCGGGGCTGTTCATCCAGGCGGTCATCACGGCCTGGGCGTCGGCCTGGCCCATGGCGATGTTCTCGCCGCCGAGGTCGGTGATGCCGAGCTTCTTCGCCCGGTCCCAGGGGTCGTTGCCGTCCGGGTCGGTGTGGTCGAAGAAGCCGCGGGCGGCCATGTCGTCGCTGAAGTCCTGCGCGAGGGTGTCCAGGGCGGAGCTCGCGGTGAGCGGCTGGCAGCCGGCGGTGGCGCGCTGCGCGTTGACCAGGGTGAGGATCTGGGCCCGGGCGGAGGTGACCGCGTCGGTGGTGGCCGTGGCCGCGGTGGTGGGCGCGGTGGTCTTCGGGGCGGTGGTCCGCACCGGGGTGGTGGGCGCGGCGGTGGTGCGGGTGGGGGAGGGCGCGGCGGCCTTGGTGGTGGCCGTGCGGGACGGCGTGGCGGCGCGGGCCGTGGTCGCGGGCGCGCTCCTGGTCGCGGTCGCGGTGGGCGCGCCGGACGCAGAGGTGGTGGCGCCGTCGGACGAGGGCGTGTTGGTGTCGGTCAGGGACGAGGGCGAGCCGGTGCCGGTGGGCCCGGTCCCGTCCGCCTGGGTGCTGGCGCCGTCGCCGTCGAGGTGGCGCAGCTCGCCGTCGAGGTCCGCCA
Source organism: Streptomyces sp. CA2R106 (assembly GCF_037034245.1). Lineage (NCBI taxonomy): Bacteria > Bacillati > Actinomycetota > Actinomycetes > Kitasatosporales > Streptomycetaceae > Streptomyces > Streptomyces sp. CA2R106. The sequence continues at coordinate 115,190 of NZ_JBAGKC010000024.1, read as the reverse complement.
GCAGCCCGGAGGACGCGGCGACCGCGCCCACCGCGAGCGCCGCCGACGACGCCAGCAGCCCGGTCCGTACCGGGTGGTGCCTGCGCGGGCCGCGGTGGCTGCGCGGCCCCGGCTGCGGGGCCGCGGGCTCGGCATGTCGGCTGTGACGCCCCATCGCCGCACTCCTCACTGCTCGCACTGCTCGCCTGAATTACTCCGAACGGGTGAAGCTGTTGAGGGGGGACTGTAGCGAATGCGGGGTGGGTCGGACGAGGTTGCGTGGTCAGGCGGCCGGACCGGCCGGGCCGCGGCGCTCGGGCGGGCCCGCGGCGGCGGACGGGATAGCGTGCCGGTATGAACGAAGAGGTCCGGCTCACCGCGTGGGTGCGCGGCCGTGTGCAGGGCGTCGGCTTCCGCTGGTGGACCCGGGCGACCGCGCTGGAGATCGGCGGCCTGGACGGCTACGCGGGCAATCTCGCCGACGGGCGGGTGCAGGTGGTCGCGGAGGGCGGCTTCGAGCGGTGCGAGCGGCTGCTGGAGTGGCTGCGGCACGGCGACACGCCCGGGCGGGTGGACGGGGTGACCGAAATCTGGGGGGTCACCCGCGGCGGATACGAGGGTTTCGAGATCCGATGACCACAACCCGTTGCCTTCCGGCGATCGGCGTGTCAGGCTGCCCCCGGGCGGGGATGATCGTCAGACCTCGCGGATGACCACGCGGGCAGCCCGCGGCGCAGGTCGGCGCCGTGTATTCCGAGGCGGACCCGACGGCTGGGCTGTGATCGTGTTGACCGGTCCCCGTTTTGGTGAGACGCTGGAAGCCCCGCGCATCGTGGCACCGATGAATGCATGGCAGCCTCGATTTCGGCAGTCGCGCGGGAGCGACCCCCCTCAACCACGACCCACCCGCCCCGGTCGGTCACTCAGCGTGGAGGACCATTCATCATGGCAAAGGCGCTTCTCGGTTACGTCGGCGGCCCCGACCCGCGACTCCTCGCCGAGATGCGAAGGCTTCAGCAGCGCGTTCAGGACCTGGAGTCCGAGCTCGTCCGCATGCAGGCGGAGAACGACGCACTGGCTGTCGCATCGCGTGAAGAGTCGCTGCTCAGCAGCATCGACGTCACTCGCGCGGAGCCCGCGCTCGCCTGATCCGGCGGGTGGCGGGGCCTTCCCCCACACCGATGTCGCCGGACGGCGGCCAGGGACTCCCGTCCCCGTCGTCCCCTCGGCAGCCTGCTTCCCGCGGCTGCCCTGACTTACCCATGCCTGGCTCGCCCATGCCGGTCCGCAGCGGCGCCGCTGGTCGGCGCCGTCGCGGCAGTACGCGGTCACGGCACTTCAAGGGACGCCCGTGCGGCGTCCCTTCGTGGTTCCCCGGAGGGATGTCCCTCCGGCCCTGCTGCCCGCCCCTCGCCTCTTTGTCCCAACTGCTTCACATGCGCGACGATCACCCGTTGCCCCGGTTCTACGTCTGATCTGCCCTGCGGATTCCTCGGTGAAACCGCACCTGCCGGGTAGAGTCGACCGGCGTGCATCTCAAGAGCCTCACGCTGCGCGGCTTCAAGTCGTTCGCCTCCGCGACGACGCTGCGCTTCGAACCCGGAATCACCTGCGTCGTCGGGCCCAACGGCTCCGGCAAGTCCAACGTCGTGGACGCGCTGTCGTGGGTGATGGGCGAGCAGGGGGCCAAGTCACTGCGCGGCGGCAAGATGGAGGACGTCATCTTCGCCGGCACCACCGGGCGCCCCCCGCTGGGCCGCGCCGAGGTGTCGCTGACCATCGACAACACCGACGGCGTGCTGCCGATCGAGTACGCCGAAGTCACCATCACCCGGATCATGTTCCGCAACGGCGGCAGCGAGTACCAGCTCAACGGCGACACCTGCCGGCTGCTGGACATCCAGGAACTGCTCTCCGACTCCGGCATCGGCCGCGAGATGCACGTCATCGTCGGCCAGGGCCAGCTGGACTCCGTCCTGCACGCCGACCCGATGGGCCGCCGCGCCTTCATCGAGGAGGCGGCCGGCGTCCTCAAACACCGCAAGCGCAAGGAGAAGGCGCTGCGGAAACTCGACGCGATGCAGGCCAACCTCGCCCGCGTCACCGACCTCACCGGCGAACTGCGCCGCCAGCTCAAACCGCTCGGCCGGCAGGCGCAGGTCGCCCGCCGCGCCGCCGTCATCCAGGCCGACCTGCGCGACGCCCGGCTGCGGCTGCTCGCCGACGACCTGGTGACACTGCGCGAGGCACTGCGCGCCGAGGTCGCCGACGAGGCCGCGCTCAAGGAGCGCAGGGCCGCCGTCGAGACCGAACTCGCCGCCGCGGTGCAGCGCGAGGCCCGCCTGGAGGAGCAGGTGCGGGCCCTGACCCCGCGGGTCAACGACGCGCAGGCCGCCTGGTACGCGCTCTCCCAGCTCACCGAACGGGTGCGCGGCACCATCGGGCTGGCCGAGCAGCGCCACCGGCACGCCACCGGCCAGCCCGCCGAGGAGCGGCGCGGCCGCGACCCGGAGGACATGGAGCGCGAGGCCGCCCGTATCCGGGAGCAGGAGGCCGAACTCACCGAAGCGCTCGACGCGGCCGAACGCGCCCTGGAGGACACCGTCGGCCACCGCGCCGAACTCGAACGCCGCCTCGCTGAGGAGGAGAGCCGGCTGCGCCAGGCCGCCCGCGCCATCGCCGACCGCCGCGAGGGTCTGGCCCGGCTGAACGCCCAGGTCAACGCGGCCCGTTCCAAGGCCGGTTCGGCCGAGGCCGAGATCGGCCGGCTCGCCGCGGCCCGCGACGAGGCCCGCGAGAGGGCCGAGTCCGCGCAAGGCGAGTACGAGGAACTGCGCGCCCAGGTCGAGGGGCTGGACGCCGACGACAGCGAACTCGAAGCCCGCTTCGAGGCCGCCCGCGCCGCGCAGGCCGCCGCCGACGAGGAGTTCAGCGCCGCCCGGGAGGCGGCCACCGCCGCGGAGCGCCGCCGCGCCGCCGTCGCCGCCCGCCGCGACGCGCTCGCCCCTTCGCTGCGGCGCAAGGACGGCACCGGCGCGCTGCTGGCGCGGGCCGGGACACCGGACGGCCTGGACGGCGTCCTCGGCTCGGCCGCCGAACTGCTGCACGTCGCCCCGGGGTACGAGGTCCCGCTCGCCGCGGCCCTCGGCGCGGCCGCCGACGCGGTCGCCGTCACCGGCCCGGCCGCGGCCGCGGACGCGCTGCGGCTGCTGCGCAAGGAGGACGGCGGCCGCGCCGCGCTGCTGCTGGCCCTGCCGTCCGGCGGCGCCGATCCGGTCCTGCCCGGGCAGAGCGCGGGGGACCGTACCCGGCCGGAGCACGGGCCGGGGCCGGGGCCCGCCGCACCCGCGGCCGGCGCGCCCCCGTACGGCGGTGCGGCCGGGGAGCGCGGGGACGCGGGCCGGCCGGGCGCCGCGCCGTATGGCGACCGGGAGCGTACGGCGGCGGCCGTCGCGGGCTCGGGGGTGCCGGCGCCGCGGCCGGAGGGGGCGGGGCTGCCCGGGCAGGCGCGGCCCGCGGTGGAGCTGGTCGCCGGGGACGCCGGCCTGCTGCCCTCGGTACGGCGGCTGCTGGACGGTTTCGTGGTGGTGCCGACGCTTGAGGACGCGCAGGAACTGGTCGCCGCGCACCCGGAGCTGACCGCGGTGACCGCCGAGGGCGACGTGCTGGCCGCGCACATGGCGCAGGGCGGTTCGGCGAAGGCGCCCAGCGTCCTGGAGGTGCAGGCGCAGGTCGACGAGGCGGACGCGGAGCTGGAGCGGCTGGCGGGTCAGTGCGCGGAGCTGGCCGAGCGCCAGCAGGCGGCCAGGGACCGCCGGGCGGCCGCGGCGCGCGAGGTCGACGAGCTGGGGCAGCGGCGCCGGGCGGCGGAGAAGGCGAAGTCGTCGGTGGCGCAGCAGTTGGGCCGGTACGGCGGGCAGGCGCGGGCGGCGGCCGGGGAGGCGGAGCGCGCGGCGGCGGCCGTGGTCCGGGCGCAGGAGTCGGTCGCCGCGGCGCGCGAGGAGCTGGAGGAGCTGTCCTACCGGCTGGGCGAGGCGCAGGAGGAGCCGGGCGAGGAGGAGCCGGACACCTTCGCCCGGGACCGGCTTGCGGCCGACGGTGCGAACGCGCGGCAGACCGAGATGGAGGCGCGCCTGCAGGTGCGCACCCACGAGGAGCGGGTCAGGAGTCTGGCCGGGCGGGCCGACGGGCTGGACCGGGCGGCCCGCGCCGAGCGGGAGACCCGGGCGCGGGCCGAGCGGCGGCGGGCCCGGCTGGCGTACGAGGCGTCGGTGGCGGCGGCCGTCCTGGCCGGCGCGCGCGGGCTGCTGGCGTGCGTTCAGGTGTCGCTGGGCCGGGCGGAGGCCGAGCGGGTCGCCGCCGAGCAGGCCAGGGCCGAGCGGGAGGCGGAGCTCGGCGCGGAGCGGCGGCGCGGCCGGGAGCTGAAGTCGGAGCTGGACCGGCTGACCGGGGATGTGCACAAGGGCGAGGTGCTGGGCGCCGAGAAGCGGCTGCGGATCGAGCAGTTGGAGGCGAAGGCGCTGGAGGAGCACGGCATGGAGCCGGCCGGGCTCGTGGCCGAGTATGGGCCGGGGCTGCCGGTGCCGCCGTCGCCGCCCGCCGAGGGCGAGGTGCTGCCCGAGGACCCGGCGCACCCGCGCAACCAGCCGGTGCCCTATGTCCGCGCCGAGCAGGAGAAGCGGCTGCGGGCGGCGGAGAAGGCGTACGCGCAGCTCGGCAAGGTCAACCCGCTGGCGCTGGAGGAGTTCGCGGCCCTGGAGGAGCGGCACAAGTTCCTCACCGAGCAGCTGGAGGACCTCCGCAAGACCCGCGCCGACCTGCTCCAGGTGGTCAAGGACGTCGACGAGCGGGTGGAGCAGGTCTTCACCGCGGCCTTCCACGACACCGCGCGGGAGTTCGAGGGCGTCTTCTCCCGGCTCTTCCCGGGCGGCGAGGGGCGGTTGGTGCTGACCGACCCGGACAACATGCTCACCACAGGGGTGGAGGTTGAGGCACGGCCGCCGGGGAAGAAGGTGAAGCGGTTGTCGCTGCTGTCGGGCGGTGAGCGCTCGCTGACCGCGGTGGCGATGCTGGTGTCGATCTTCAAGGCGCGGCCGAGCCCGTTCTACGTGATGGACGAGGTCGAGGCGGCGCTGGACGACACCAACCTGCAGCGGCTGATCCGGATCATGGAGGAGCTCCAGGAGAGTTCGCAGCTGATCGTCATCACGCACCAGAAGCGGACGATGGAGGTCGCCGATGCCCTGTACGGAGTATCGATGCAGGGCGACGGGGTGTCCAAGGTGATCAGCCAGCGGCTGCGGGACGGCAAGCGGACGGCCGCCAAGGCCGACTGAACCTTCACAACCTGAACTCGTCTTGCCAGCCTCACCTGGGTTTCCCAGGTGAGATAGCTAACGTGCGCACGATTGCGCCCTCTTCTGATTTCTTGTGTTCGAAAGTTGTATGCATAATCTCTGAGCGTTTGCCTATACGTCCGAGTGGTGGCCGCTCCAACGGCGGCCAACACTGGAAGATCCGAACCCTCATGTGAGGGCTCGCCGCCGAGCCCCAGGAGCGCAACTTGACCAGCACCGCATCAGCGGCCGGCACCTCTGGCCGGGTCCCGCCGCCGACCGAACACCTCGGCCACGTCATCTTCATCACCGCCGCCGCCGCGATGGGCGGCTTCCTCTTCGGCTACGACAGCTCGGTGATCAACGGCGCGGTCGAGGCGATCCGGTCCAGGTACGGCATCGGGTCCGCGGCCCTCGCCCAGGTCATCGCGATCGCCCTGATCGGCTGCGCGATCGGGGCCGCCACCGCGGGCCGGATCGCCGACCGCATCGGCCGCATCCGCTGCATGCAGATCTCCTCGGTGCTCTTCACCATCAGCGCGGTCGGCTCCGCGCTGCCGTTCGCCCTGTGGGACCTGGCGTTCTGGCGGATCGTCGGCGGCTTCGCGATCGGCATGGCCTCGGTGATCGGCCCCGCCTACATCGCCGAGGTCTCGCCGCCGGCCTACCGCGGCCGGCTCGCGTCCTTCCAGCAGGGCGCCATCGTGCTGGGCATCGCCATCTCCCAGCTCGTCAACTACGGCATCCTGCAGTCCGCCAACGGCGACCAGCGCGGCACGGTGATCGGCCTGGAGGCGTGGCAGGTCATGCTCGGGGTGATGGTCATCCCCGCGGTCATCTACGGGCTGCTGTCCTTCGCCATCCCCGAGTCGCCGCGGTTCCTGCTGTCGGTCGGCCGGGACCGGGAGGCCCGCTCGGTGCTCGCCGACGTCGAGGGCAAGGACACCGACCTCGACGCGCGCGTCACCGAGATCCGCACCGCCATGCGCCGCGAGCACAAGGCGAGCTTCCGCGACCTGCTCAACCCCAGGTCCGGCCGGATGCCCAACTTCCTGCCCATCGTCTGGATCGGCATCGGGCTGTCGGCGTTCCAGCAACTCGTGGGCATCAACGTGGCGTTCTACTACTCCGCCACGCTCTGGCAGTCCGTCGGCATCGACCCGAGCAGCTCGTTCCTGTACTCCTTCACCACCTCGATCGTGAACATCATCGGCACGGTGATCGCCATGATCTTCGTGGACCGGATCGGCCGCCGCCCGCTGGCCCTGATCGGCTCCGCCGGCATGACCGTCGCCCTCGCCCTGGAAGCCTGGGCGTTCTCCTCCAAGCACGGCGCGACCCTTCCCACCGCCGAGGGCACCGTCGCCCTGGTCGCCGCGCACTGCTTCGTGCTGTTCTTCGCGCTGTCCTGGGGCGTCGTCGTCTGGGTCTTCCTCGGCGAGATGTTCCCCAACAAGATCCGCGCCGCGGCCCTGGGCGTCGCCGCCGCCGCGCAGTGGATCGCCAACTGGGCCATCACCGCGAGCTTCCCCAGCCTCGCCGACTGGAACCTGTCGGGCACCTACGTCATCTACACCTGCTTCGCCCTGGTCTCCATCCCCTTCGTCCTGCTCTTCGTCAAGGAGACCAAGGGCAAGTCCCTGGAGGAGATGGGCTGACCGCGCGGGCCCGCTCGGCCGGGTGGAGCCGTTGACAAGCTCGGTTAATGGGATTAGCTTTTAGCTAACGGAGTTAGCCGCGCTGGGCCGGAGGAGACGCCATGACCGAGTACCTCGCCGTCGGGGACGGCACGATCGCGTACGAGCTGAGCGGAACCGGCCCGCTGGTCGTGCTGGCGCACGGGATGGGGGACAGCCGCGCCTCGTATCGCGCGGTGGTTCCCGCGCTGGTGGACGCGGGCTACCGGGTGGCCGCGGTGGACCTGCGCGGCTGCGGCGAGTCCAGCACGCGGTGGCCGGAGTGGAGCCGTACGGCGATCGCGGGGGACCTGCTCGCGTTGATCCGGCACCTGGGCGGCCCGGCCGTCATCGTCGGGCACTCGATCTCCGGCGGCGCCGCCACCATCGCCGCCGCGCGGGAGCCCGCGCTGGTCAGCGCGGTGGTCGAACTGGGGCCGTTCACGCGCAAGCAGTCGTTCGCACTGGGCGACCTGCGCGTGAAGCGCTACCGGCAGGGCCTGCTGCGGCTGGCCGGGGCCGCGCTGTTCGGCAGCGTGCGGCTGTGGAAGGCGTACCTCGACCTGGCCACCCCCACCAAGCCCGCCGACTGGCAGCAGCGGATCGGCCGGATCGACGCGACCATGCGCGAGCCGGGCCGGATGAAGGCGATGCAGCTCATGGGCCGCGCCGCCCCGGCGGACGCCGGCGAGCAGCTCGCCCACGTCACCCGGCCCGTCCTGGTGGTCATGGGCACGCTCGACCCGGACTGGGCCGACCCGCACGCCGAGGGCGCCGCGATCGTGGCCGGACTGCCGGACGGGATCGGCCGGCTGGAGATGGTCGAGGGCGGCGGGCACTACCTGCACGACCAGTACCCCGACCAGGTCGCCGCCCTGGTGCTGGACTTCCTGCGGACGCAGGCCGCCCGTGCCTAGGGCCGGACTGGACCGGGCGGCCGTGGTCGCCGCCGGCGCCGACCTCGCCGACGAGGTGGGCCTGGCCCGGCTGACCATGGGCTCGCTCGCCGAACGGCTCGGCGTGCGCACCCCCTCGCTGTACAAGCACGTCGCCGGGCAGGACGACCTCAACCGCCGGATCGCGGTCCTGGCGCTGGCCCAGGCCGCGGACGCCGTCGGGAGCGCGGCTTCGGGGTACGCGGGCCGCGACGCGCTGGCCGCCGCGGCACGCGCCTTCCGCGCGTTCGTCGTGGCGCACCCCGGTCGGTACGCCGCGACCGTCGGCGTGGAACCCGCCGGCCCGGACGACCCGCTGGCCGCCGAGGGGCGGCGGCTGCTCGACTCCTTCATGGCGGTGCTGCGCGGCTACGCGGTCGCGCCCGAGGACGTGGACCACGCGCTGCGCACCCTGCGCAGCCTCTGCCACGGCTTCGCCACCCTCCAGGCGGCCGGCGGCTTCCAGTGGAGCGCCGACATCGACGAGAGCTTCGAGTGGCTGATCGCCTTCGCCGACCAGGGACTGCGGGCCGCCACGGCGCGGGTCGCGCCGGTTGGGACGGCGGCGACCCGGGAGTAGGGATACTGGGGGGGCTATGGAAACCGTCATCCTTGTCGTCGTCATTGCCCTGGTCGTGGTCCTCGGGGCCGGCGGGCTGGTGGTCGGCAGCCGCCGCAAGAAGAAGCAGCTGCCGCCGTCCCCCCCGAGCACCCCGACGATCACCAAGCCTCCCGCCGAACCGCACGTCGGGGATGAGGCCGCGCCCCCGCGGGAGGAGCCCCGCCGGACCATCGAGGAGGTCCCGCTCCCCGGCGCGACCGCCGCGCCCGAGGCCCCCGAGGAGGTGCAGCTCCCCGAAGAGGTCGTCATCGAGCGGCCCGAGCCGACCGCGGGCCGGCTGGTACGGCTGCGCTCGCGCCTGTCCCGCTCGCAGAACTCGCTCGGCAAGGGCCTGCTCACCCTGCTGTCGCGGGAGCGGCTGGACGACGACACCTGGGAGGAGGTCGAGGACACCCTCATCACCGCCGACGTCGGCGTGACCCCGACCCAGGAACTCGTCGAGCGGCTGCGCACCCGGGTGCGCGTGCTGGGCACCCGCACCCCCGAGGAACTGCGCACCCTGCTGCGCGAGGAGCTGGTCGCGCTGGTCGACCCGTCCCTGGACCGCACCCTGCACACCGACAGCCACGAGGAGTCCCCGGCCGTCGTGCTGGTCGTCGGCGTCAACGGCACCGGCAAGACCACCACCACCGGCAAGCTCGCCCGGGTGCTGGTCGCCGACGGCCGCAGCGTGGTGCTGGGCGCGGCCGACACCTTCCGGGCCGCGGCCGCCGACCAGCTCCAGACCTGGGGCGAGCGCGTCGGTGCCCGCACCGTCCGCGGCCCCGAGGGCGGCGACCCCGCGTCGGTCGCCTTCGACGCGGTCAAGGAGGGCATCGCCGAGAGCGCCGACACCGTCCTGATCGACACCGCCGGGCGGCTGCACACCAAGACCGGCCTGATGGACGAGCTGGGCAAGGTCAAGCGCGTGGTCGAGAAGCACGGCCCGGTCGACGAGGTGCTGCTCGTGCTCGACGCCACCACCGGGCAGAACGGCCTGGTGCAGGCCCGTGTCTTCGCCGAGGTGGTGGACATCACCGGCATCGTGCTCACCAAGCTCGACGGCACCGCCAAGGGCGGCATCGTGGTCGCGGTCCAGCGCGAACTGGGCGTCCCGGTCAAGCTCATCGGGCTCGGCGAGGGCGCCGACGACCTCGCGCCCTTCGAGCCGGAGGCGTTCGTCGACGCGCTGATCGGCGAGTAGCCGAGCCATGGTGACGCCGGAACCCCACCCGGCGCACGCGTAAGGGGCGCCCCTTGAGAGGGGCGCCCCTTACACATGACGGGCGGCTGCCGCGTACGCGGCCGATCGCGGCTACCCGCAGTCCCGCGTGCGGTGCGCCACGTACGCCAGCGTGCCCAGCACGAGGCGGGCCTCCGGCGGCTGCGGCAGCGAGTCCAGCCGCGGCTCGCGCAGCCACCGCACCGGCCCCAGCCCGCCGAAGTCCGACGGGGGAGCCACCACATGGTCGCCCGGGCCCAGACAGCGCAGGTCCAGCCGCGCGTCGTCCCAGCCCATCCGGTACAGCAGCTGCGGCAGTTCGGCCGCCGCGCCCGGCGCCACGAAGAACCGCGCCCGCCCGGTGGGCGTCAGCAGCACCGGCCCCAGGTGCAGCCCCATCCGCTCCAGCCGCACCAGCGCCCGGCGGCCCGGCAGTTCGGCCACGTCGAGGATGTCGAAGGTCCGCCCGACCGGCAGCAGCACCGAGGCGCCCGGCATCCGCTGCCACATCCGCTCGGCCGCCTGGAGCCCCGCCCCGGCCGGGACCTCGGCCATCGGGTCCAGCGGGTGCGCGCCCGGCTCCTTGCACCGCACGTCCCCGCAGGAGCACACCTCGCCGCCGCGCCCCGCCCGCGCCCCCGGCGCCACCGCCCAGCCGCACAGCCCGGTGTACTCGGCGACGGTGCCGCACACCGCCGCACGAGCCCTGCGGCGTACGGCACTCCACCCGCCGGGGAGCGCCGCCGCCCGTGCGGCGTGCCGCACGACGGCCCGCTGCTCCCGCGTCTCGCGCATGCTGCCGATCGTGAACACCATGACCCCTCCAACGGATCGCGTCGGCCGTTGGTTACGCACGCGCAAGGCGGCGGTCCCGGCGGCATGTGTCAAGTGAATCGCTCGCAGACGCCCCGGAGTTCATCCGATGGGGTGGCGAATGGTGGCGTTTCCGCAATTGCGGTCCCGCGGCATATGGCCGGGGGATACGTTACGTATGAAGCAGAAGCGGGATGGGGGCGCGGCCGGTGACCGGGACAGCGGACAAGCAGCCCAACGCGCAGTTGACCTCGTGGTTCGTGCGCAGCGGCTGGTCCAAGGGTGAGCTGGCGCGCCAAGTCAACCGCAGGGCACGGCAGTTGGGCGCCCACCACGTCAGCACCGACACGTCAAGGGTTCGCCGGTGGCTGGACGGCGAGCAGCCCCGCGAACCCATCCCGCGCATCCTGTCCGAGCTGTTCTCCGAACGCTTCGGTTGCGTCGTCCCCGTCGAGGACCTCGGGCTGCGCTCGGCCCAGCAGCCGCCCTCCGGCGGCGACATCGACCTGCCCTGGGCCGGCCCGCAGACCGTCCAGCTGATCAACGAGTTCTCCCGCAGCGACCTCATGCTCGGCCGCCGCGGCTTCCTCGGCGCCTCCCTCGCACTGTCCGCGGGACCCGCCCTGCTCGAATCCATGCAGCGCTGGCTGGTACCGGCCTCCACCGCGCCCCGCCCGCCCGCAGCGGCCGCGGGCCTGAGCGGCGGCCGGGTGGCCCGGCTGTCCGAGCAGGAGCTGCAACTCCTGGAGTCCACCGCGGCGATGTTCCGCGACTGGGACAGCCAGTGCGGCGGCGGACTGCGCCGCAAGGCCGTCGTCGGCCAGCTGCACGAAGTGACCGACCTCCTCCAGGAACCGCACCCCGAGCCCGTCACCCGCCGGCTCTACCGCGTCACCGCCGACCTGGCCGCCCTCGCCGGCTGGATGAGCTACGACGTGGGGCTGCAACCGATCGCCCAGAAGTACCTGGTGCTCGCGCTCCACGCGGCCAAGGAGGCCGGCGACCGCCCGCTCGGCGCGTTCGTGCTGTCCTCGATGAGCCGCCAGATGATCCATCTGGAGCGCCCCGACGACGCCCTGGAACTCATCCACCTCGCGCAGTACGGCAGCCGCGACTCGGCCGGCGCCGCCACCCAGTCGATGCTCTACGCGCTGGAGGCCCGCGCCTACGCCAACATGGGCCAGGTCAACAAGTGCCACCGCGCGGTCCGGATGGCCGAGGACACCTTCACCGACGCCCGCCCCGGCGAGGAGCCCGCCTGGATCAGCTTCTTCACCGAGGCCGAACTGCACGCGGAGAACGCGCACTCCTACCGCGACCTCGCCTACGTCGCCGGCCGCAGCCCGACGTACGCCTCCCTCGCCCAGCCCGAGATGCGCCAGGCCGTCGAGGGCTTCCGCACCGACCCCGTCCACCAGCGCGCCTACGCGCTGAACCTGGTCGGCATGGGCACCGTGCAGCTGCTGATGCGCGACCCCGAGCAGGCCGCGCACTACACCGACCAGGCCATCGCCGTCGCCAAGCGGGTCCGCTCCGAGCGCGTGAACACCCGTATCCGCAAGACCACCCATGCCGCCGTCCGCGACTTCGGCGACGTGCCCGAAGTGGCTCAGCTCGCCGAGCGGCTTTCCGAGGAACTCCCGGAAGTCGCCGAGTCCGCGTAATCTGCTTCCCCACCCGTATACATCCTTCACCGAACACCCGGATGGTTCATCTCCGCGTAACACGGGTGACTTCTTCGTCACTGCGGTGAAACATCCTATGGCATCGGGTGAAACCCGCCTCGGCCAACCTCTAGGCCCATACCGGCCCACCCCTGCACCGCCCGCACGGGCCGTTCGGATGACGAGGAGACGCCGATGGCACCAGCCATCATCACACTGGCCGCGGACGCGCCCAAGCTCGACACCGGCAATACCGCATTCCTGCTCCTGAGCTCCGCGCTCGTGATGCTGATGACCCCGGGGCTGGCGTTCTTCTACGGCGGAATGGTCCGCGTGAAGAGTGCCCTGAACATGCTGATGATGAGTTTCATCAGCCTCGGGATCATCACCCTGCTGTGGACCGGATACGGATTCAGTTTCGCGTTCGACGGCGACCACGGCGGATTCCTCGGCGGCACCGGCTGGCTCGGCCTGCGCGACATCGCACCGGACGACCTGTGGGGCGCCACCGGCACCCCGGTCTTCGCGTTCGCCGCGTTCCAGCTGATGTTCGCCGTCATCACCCCGGCCCTGATAAGCGGCGCCCTGGCCGACCGGGTGAAGTTCACCGCCTGGTCGCTGTTCATCGCCGTCTGGGCGACCGTGGTGTACTTCCCGGTCGCGCACTGGGTGTGGGGCGGCGGCTGGCTCGGCAAGAAGGGCGTCATCGACTTCGCCGGCGGCACCGCGGTGCACATCAACGCCGGTGCGGCCGCCCTCGGCGTGATCCTCGTCATCGGCAAGCGGGTCGGCTTCAAGCGCGACCCGATGCGCCCGCACAGCATGCCCTGGGTGATGCTCGGCGCCGGCCTGCTGTGGTTCGGCTGGTTCGGCTTCAACGCCGGCTCGGAGATCACCTCCGACGGCGTCGCCTCCACCGTCTTCATCAACACCCAGATCGCCACCGCCGCCGCCATGATCGGCTGGCTGGCCTACGAGCGGCTGCGCCACGGCTCCTTCACCACCCTGGGCGCCGCCTCCGGCGCCGTCGCCGGCCTGGTCGCGATCACCCCCTCCTGCGCCTCGGTCAGCCCGCTCGGCGCGATCGCGGTCGGCGTCATCGCCGGCGTCATCTGCGCCGCCGCGGTCGGCCTGAAGTACCGTTTCAACTACGACGACTCCCTCGACGTCGTCGGCGTCCACATGGTCGGCGGCATCGTCGGCTCCCTGCTGATCGGCCTGCTGGCCACCGGCGGCGTCGGCCAGGACGTCAAGGGCGTCTTCTACGGCGGCGGCTGGCACCAGTTCGGCATCCAGGCCATCGGGGTCTTCGCGGTCCTGGGCTACTCCCTGGTCTGCTCCGCGATCCTCGCCAAGCTGATCGACATGGCGATGGGCTTCCGGGTCGCCGAGGACGTCGAGATCAGCGGCATCGACCAGGCCGAGCACGCCGAGACCGCCTACGACTTCACCGGCGTCGGCAGCGTCTCGCACGCGGCCCCCGCGGGCACCCAGGCCGCCGCGACCAAGAAGGTGGACGCGTGAAACTCATCACCGCCGTCGTGAAGCCGCACCGGCTCGACGAGATCAAGGAAGCCCTCCAGGCGTTCGGCGTGCAGGGCCTGACCGTCACCGAGGCCAGCGGCTACGGCCGCCAGCGCGGCCACACCGAGGTCTACCGGGGCGCGGAGTACACCGTCGACCTCGTGCCGAAGATCCGGATCGAGGTCCTCGTCGAGGACGCCGACGCCGAACAGCTCATCGAGGTCGTCGTCAAGGCGGCCAGGACGGGCAAGATCGGAGACGGGAAGGTGTGGAGCCTGCCGGTCGACACGGCCGTCCGGGTCCGCACCGGCGAGCGCGGCCCCGACGCGCTCTGACGACCCGCGGGTGCGACCGGCGGCGGGCGGGCACGGCGCTCCCCGGCGCCCGGCCCCCCGGGCGGGACAGGCTGCGCCAGGCAGCCGGCCGCCGACCGCACCCCGGGCCGCAGGCCCCGGCCACCTCGCGCCGCGGCCCGACCACGACACAGCGGAGCACGAGTGACCGACAGCGTCGAAGCGGAAGGCCACGGCTATGCGGCGGCCCGGCTGCGCCTCCTCACCGAGGAGGGGCCGTCCGGGCCGCCGCGCCGCGCCGCCCTCGCCACCCTCACCGACCAGTGGCTGGCCGCGCTGGCCACCGACGCCGCCCGCGAGACCGGCGCCACCGACTGGGCGCTGGTCGCCGTCGGCGGCTACGGCCGCGGCGAGCTGTCCCCCCGCAGCGACCTCGACCTGCTGCTCCTGCACGACTCCCCACGCTCCGCCGCCGCCCTCGCCGACCGCCTCTGGTACCCGGTGTGGGACCTCGGCCTCGCCCTCGACCACTCCGTACGCACCCCGGCGGAGGCCCGCGGCACCGCCGCGGACGACCTGAAGGTCCACCTCGGCCTGCTGGACGCCCGGCACATCGCCGGGGACACCGCCCTCACCGCCGGCCTGCGCAGCACCGTCCTCGCCGACTGGCGCAACCAGGCCCCGAAACGGCTCCCCGCCCTGCACGAGATGTGCGCCGAGCGCGCCGAACGCCAGGGCGAGCTGTCCTACCTGCTCGAACCCGACCTCAAGGAGTCCCGCGGCGGCCTGCGCGACGCCACCGCGCTGCGCGCCGTCGCCGCCTCCTGGCTCGCCGACGCCCCCCGCGAGGGCCTCGAAGAAGCCCGCAGCAGGCTGCTCGACACCCGCGACGCCCTCCACCTGGCCACCGGCCGCGCCACCGACCGGCTCGCACTCCAGGAGCAGGACCAGGTCGCCGACGCCCTCGACCTGCCCGACGCCGACGCCCTGCTCCGCCAGGTCTACGAGGCCGCCCGCCGGATCGCCTACGCCTCCGACGTCACCTGGCGCGAGGTCGCCCGGGTGCTGCGCGCCCGCGCGTCCCGCCCGCGCCGCCGCGGCCTGCTCGGCCGCGGCCGAGCCCCCAGCCCCCAGGCGGCCGCCGAACGCGTCCCGCTCGCCGAGGGCGTCGTGGAGCAGGAGGGCGAGGCGGTGCTCGCGCTGGCCGCCAAACCCGAACGCGACCCCGTGCTGCCGCTGCGCGCCGCGGCCGCCGCCGCCCAGGCCGGCCTGCCGCTGTCCCTGCACGCCGTCCGGCGCCTGGCGGCCACCGCCCGGCCGCTGCCCGTGCCGTGGCCGGCCGAGGCCCGCGAGCAGCTGCTCACCCTGCTGGGCGCCGGCGAGTCCGCCGTGCCGGTCTGGGAGGCCCTGGAGGCCGAGGGCCTGATCACCCGGCTCCTCCCCGACTGGGAGCGGGTGCGCTGCCGCCCGCAGCGCAACGCCGTGCACCGCTTCACCGTCGACCGGCACCTGGTCGAGGCGGCCGTCCAGGCGTCCGGCCTCACCCGCCGGGTCGGGCGCCCCGACCTGCTGCTCACCGCGGCCCTGCTGCACGACATCGGCAAGGGCTGGCCGGGCGACCACAGCGAGGCCGGCGAGGTGATCGCCCGCGACGTCGCCGCCCGGATCGGCTTCGGCTCGGCCGACGCCGACACCCTCGCCCTGCTGGTCCGCCACCACCTGCTGCTCATCGACACCGCCACCCGCCGCGACCTGGACGACCCCGAGACCGTCCGCACGGTCGCCGAGACCGTCCGCGACACCTCCACCCTGGAACTGCTCGCCGCCCTCACCGAGGCCGACGCGCTGGCCACCGGGCCCGCCGCCTGGAGCACCTGGCGCGCCTCCCTCCTGGCCGACCTGGTCGAACGCGTCGCCGGCGCCCTGGACACCGGCGACCTGCCCGACAGCGCCGACCGCGAGCCCACCGCCGAGGAGGAGCGCCTAGCCATCGAGGCGGCCCGCACCGGCGGCCCCGTACTGGCCCTGCACGCCAAGGCCGAGCCGGAACCGGAAGGCGACGCCCAGGACGAGGCGCTCGGCGTCGAACTGCTGCTGGCCGTACACGACCGGCCGGGCCTGCTCGCCCACGCCGCCGGGGTGCTGGCCCTGCACCGGCTCACCGTGCGCGCCGCCGACCTGCGCGCGGTCGACCCGGTGGGGGAGGGGCCGGTGGCCCTGCTGAGCTGGCGGGTCTCCGCGGAGTACGGGGCGCTGCCCGAGGCCGCCCGGCTGCGCGCCGACCTCGCCCGCGCCTTCGACGGCTCCCTGGACATCGAGGCGCGGCTGGCCGAGCGGGAGGCCGCCTACCCGCGCCGCCGCGGGGTGGTGCCGCCGCCGGCCCGGGCCACCGTCGCCCCGGGGCACACCTCGCAGACCGCCACCGTGCTGGAAGTCCGCGCCCATGACGCCCCGGGCCTGCTGCACCGGATCGGCCTGGCGCTGGCCGCGACCGCCGTCACCGTGCGCTCCGCACGCATCTCCACCCTGGGCGCCAACGCGGTCGACGCCTTCTACCTCGTCGGCAAGGACGGCGACCCGCTGCCCGCGGCCCGCGCCGCGGAAGTGGCCCGCCAGGTCGAGGCCGCCCTGCGCTGACGGCCGATTCCGGCGGGTTCCGCCCGGGGCATCCGGCTCGGCGCGCGGGCCGGATACCCTGGAGGGCGACTGTCTTCCGCCCCCGACCCCTGAGGACCTGCGACCACCGTGTTCGACACTCTGTCTGATCGCCTCGCGAATACCTTCAAGAGCCTCCGGGGCAAGGGCCGCCTGAGCGAGGCGGACATCGACGCCACGGCACGCGACATCCGCGTCGCGCTGCTGGAAGCCGACGTCGCGCTCCCGGCGGTGCGGGCCTTCATCGCCAACGTCAAGCAGCGCGCCCTGGGCGCCGAGGTCTCCCAGGCACTGAACCCGGCGCAGCAGGTCATCAAGATCGTCAACGACGAGTTGGTCACGATCCTGGGCGGGGAGACCCGGCGGCTGCGGTTCGCCAAGCAGCCGCCGACCGTGATCATGCTGGCCGGCCTCCAGGGCGCCGGCAAGACCACGCTCGCGGGCAAGCTGGGCCGCTGGCTGAAGAAGGAGGGCCACACCCCGCTGCTGGTCGCCTGCGACCTCCAGCGCCCCAACGCGGTCAACCAGCTCTCCGTCGTCGCCGAGCAGGCGGGTGTCGCGGTCTACGCGCCCCAGCCGGGCAACGGCGTGGGCGACCCGGTCCAGGTCGCCCGGGACTCCATCGAGTACGCCAGGACGCAGCAGTACGACATCGTCGTGATCGACACCGCCGGCCGGCTCGGTGTCGACCAGGAGATGATGCAGCAGGCCGCGGACATCCGGGACGTCACCCGCCCCGACGAGATCCTGTTCGTGGTCGACGCGATGATCGGCCAGGACGCGGTGAACACCGCGGAGGCGTTCCGCGACGGCGTCGGGTTCGACGGCGTGGTGCTCTCCAAGCTCGACGGCGACGCCCGCGGCGGCGCCGCCCTGTCGATCGCGCACGTCACCGGCAAGCAGATCATGTTCGCCTCCAACGGCGAGAAGCTCGACGACTTCGACACCTTCCACCCCGACCGCATGGCGTCGCGGATTCTGGACATGGGTGACGTCCTGTCGCTGATCGAGAAGGTCGAGCAGACCTTCAGCCAGCAGCAGGCCGAGGAGATGGCCGCCAAGCTGGCCAAGGGTCCCAAGGAGTTCACGCTCGACGACTTCCTGGCGCAGATGGAGCAGGTCCGCAAGATGGGCTCGCTCTCCAAGCTGCTCGGCATGCTGCCGGGCATGGGCCAGATCAAGGACCAGATCAACAACCTGGACGAGAAGGACGTCGACCGCACCGCCGCGATCATCAAGTCGATGACGCGCGCCGAGCGGGCCGACCCGCACATCATCAACGGCTCGCGCCGGGCCCGGATCGCCAAGGGCTCGGGGGTCGAGGTCAGCGCGGTCAAGAGCCTGGTGGAGCGGTTCTTCGAGGCGCGCAAGATGATGTCGCGGATGGCGCAGGGCGGCGGCATGCCGGGGATGCCCGGGATGCCGGGCATGGGCGGCGGCCCGGGCCGGCAGAAGAAGCAGCAGAAGCAGGCCAAGGGCAAGCGGCAGTCGGGCAACCCGATGAAGCGCAAGGCCGAGGCGGCCGCGGCCGCGGCGCGCCGCGAACAGCAGCAGCAGGGCGGCGGCGCGGGCCCGGCGGAGCTGCCCGGCGGCAAGGACTTCGAACTGCCGGACGAGTTCAAGAAGTTCATGGGCTGACCCGGCGTCAGCAAGGGGGTCGGCGGTCGCGGACCGCCGGCCTCCGCCGCTGTGCGCGGTGCGGGGCCCCGTGCGGACGGCGCGCGGCGGCCGCGGTCGGCTGGGATGATGCGATCATGCGTATTTCGATCCGCGAGCCCCGGCTGGGGGACGCCCAGGCACACCGCGCCGCCGTGCTGCGGTCCGCGGCGCACCTGCGGCCGTGGAACCCGGTCGAGCCGGACGCGCTGCCCGAGCTGCTGCGGCGGCAGGGCGACGGCCTGCGGACGTTCCTGATCCTCGACGAGGACGAGGACGAGGCTGCCGCGTCCGGCGCCGCCGGGGGCGGGATCGTCGGCGTGTGCAACGTCGCCAACATCGTGCTGGGCCGCTTCCGCAACGCGGCGCTCGGCTACGACAGCTACCTGCCGTACGCGGGCACCGGGCGGATGACCCGCGGGCTGCGGCTGGTGGTCGACCGCTGCTTCGCCGCCCGGCCGGGCGGGCTGGGGCTGCACCGGCTGGAGATCAACGTCCAGCCGCACAACGACCGTTCGCTGGCGATGGCCCGGCGGCTGGGCTTCCGGCACGAGGGCTTCTCCCCGCGCATGCTGTACATCAACGGCGACTGGCGGGACCACGAGCGGTTCGCGCTCACCGCCGAGGAGTGGGGCGCCGCGCAGCCGTAGCGGCGTTCGGCGGCGCGGCGCGGGCGGTCACGGGGCAGGGAGTGCAGGGGTCAGGGCCGCGGGTCGCGGATCACAGGTCACAGGCCGCGTATCACAGGCCGCGGGTCGCGGGTCACAGCAGGGAGGGCAGCCCGTCGGTCCTGGCCACCCGCTCCAGCTCGTCCAGCGCCCGCACCGCGCGGTCGGCGGCGGCCGGGTCCCTGGCGGCCAGTCCGCTCGCCGCGAACTCGTCCTCGTCCAGCCGCAGCACGTCGGCGCCGTCGGCGGACACCCACAGGTCGAGGTCCAGGTCCTCCGACAGCAGCGTGCCGCCCTCGACGGCGACCGGGCGCGTGACGTCGCAGTACCAGCCCTTCAGGGCGCCGGCCGGGTCGCGCACCTCCTTGACCGCGTACCAGCGGTCGCGCCAGTAGTGCTCGGTGAACACGTCGCCGGGCGCGAAGCGCACGAAGCCGAAGTCGCGGACGGCGGGCAGCGACCAGGGCGCGGTGACGGTCACCCGCACCCCGTCGTCGAAGCGCACGGTGGCGTCGTAGCGGACCTTCTCCCGGCCGGCCTTCAGCAGGCGGACGACGGCGGGGGAGCCGGCGGGCAGCGGTGCGGGCGGCTGGGTGTGCGGCGGGGCGGGCGGAGTCGGCATGCGGCCACTGTGGCCGAGCCGGCGCCCGGCGGCCAGCCGTTTTCCCCCGTGCCGCGCCGCGGGCGGCCGGGTGCCCGGGCGGCAACCGATTCACGCTGCGGCGGCGCGGGGCCGTACCATCGGCCCATGGCTAAGGCTCCCGTTCTCACCCCCCAGGCGGACGACTTCCCGCGCTGGTACCAGGACCTGATCAACAAGGCCGAACTGGCCGACAACGGACCGGTGCGCGGCACCATGGTGATCAGGCCGTACGGCTACGGTCTGTGGGAGCGGATGCAGGCCGACATGGACGCGCGGATCAAGGCGGTCGGCGCGCAGAACGCGTACTTCCCCCTCTTCATCCCGCAGTCGTACCTGACCCGCGAGGCCGAGCACGTGGAGGGCTTCGCGCCGGAGCTGGCGGTGGTCACCCACGGCGGCGGCAAGGAGCTGGAGGAGCCGATCGTCGTCCGGCCGACGTCCGAGACGATCATCAACGAGTACTTCTCGAAGTGGGTGCAGAGCTACCGCGACCTGCCGCTGCTGATCAACCAGTGGGCGAACGTGGTGCGCTGGGAGCTGCGGCCGCGGCTGTTCCTGCGGACCACCGAGTTCCTGTGGCAGGAGGGGCACACCGCCCACGCCACCCAGGCCGACGCCCGCGAGTTCGCCTCCCGCATCCAGTACGACGTCTACGCCGACTTCATGGAGAACGTCCTGGCGATGGACGTGGTGCCGGGCCGCAAGACCGCCAGGGAGCGGTTCGCGGGCGCGATCAACACCCTCACCCTGGAAGGGATGATGGGTGACGGCAAGGCGCTCCAGCTGGGCACCAGCCACGAGTTGGGGCAGAACTTCGCGAAGGCGTTCAACACCTCCTACCTGTCCAAGGAGGGCACCCAGGAGCACGTCTGGCAGACGTCCTGGGGCAGCACCACGCGGATGATCGGCGCGCTGGTGATGATGCACGGCGACGACAACGGGCTGCGGGTGCCGCCGAAGCTGGCGCACGTGCAGGTCGTCGTCCTGGCGATCAAGGACGACGAGGCCGTGGTGGCGAAGGTGCGCGAGGTCGGCGAGCAGCTGCGCGCGGCCGGGCTGCGGGTCGTCGTGGACGACCGGACGGACACCCCGTTCGGCCGGCGGGCGGTCGACTGGGAGCTCAAGGGCGTGCCGGTGCGGATCGAGATCGGCCCGCGCGACCTGGCCGGCTGCACCGCGATGCTGGCCCGCCGCATCCCCGGGGGCAAGGAGCCGGTCGCGCTGGACGCGCTCACCTCGGTGCTGCCGAAGGTGCTGGAGGAGGACCAGGCGCGGCTGCTCCAGGAGTCGCGCGACCGCCGGCTCGCCCGGACCGTGGACGTGGCGTCGGTCGGCGAGGCGGTCGAGGCCGCGGCCGACGGCTGGGCCCGCATCCCGTGGGCCGACCTCGGCCCCGAGGGCGAGGCCAAGCTCGCCGAGCAGGGTGTGTCGGTGCGCTGCCTGGTCGCCGAGGACGGCTCGGTGCCGGTCGCGGACGACGCCCCGGGCACCGTGGCGATCGCGGCCCGCGCCTACTAGATCGCGTCCCGCGCCCACGGGGCCGCCGTCGGGCGGCGCCTACGGGCCGGCGGGCGGCTCCCCGCGGCGCTCCCGGCCGCGTCCGCTGACCGACCGTCGGCGTACGGAATATGTTCATACGTCCGCGCTTGGGGCGGGTGCGCAGGTTCACCGGTGTTACTCCGGTCCCTCCGCACCCGCCCCGCGTCATGCGTATCCATGCGCAACATCCGGAACTGACCGATCAGTGCAAATTAATTGGGCTGGCCCGGAATAGGAACACCGGGGGCGCCCGGCTCGTTGTCACGGCGTGAGCACGACACCACCTGTTCTCGCCGCCGAGCTGGCAGTCGCCTGGGCCGATATTCAACGGCACCACCCCGAGCTGCCCGATCTGGCCGCGCCCGAGTCCCTGATCGGCGAGTCCTCGTCCGCCTGCGGCACCGAGCTCTCCTTCGAAAGGCTGCTGCACGAAGCCGTGCACGGCATCGCCGCGGCCCGCGGCATCCGCGACACCTCGCGCGCCGGCCGCTACCACAACCGCAGATTCCTCACCATCGCCGACGAGATGGGGCTCGACCACGCCGACGAGCCGCATCCCAGCAGCGGCTTCTCGCTCGTGGTGATGCGGCCCGACACCCGCAAGCGCTACCGGGCCACCATCGAGCGGCTCCAGCGCGCGCTGAAGGCGCACTCCGCGGCCACCACCGCCGACACCGCCCGCTCCTTCCGCGGACCTGCCGCCCGGCACGGCTCCTCGGGCGGCGGCGTGCGGGTCAAGGCCGTCTGCGACTGCGGGCGGAATGTCCGGGTGGTGCCCTCGGTCCTCGCCCAGGCCCCGATCATGTGCGGAGCCTGCGGGCAGCCCTTCCGCATCCCGGAGGTCGTTGGGGTCGCCTGACTGTGGCAGAATGTTCAGCTGAGAACTCGACAGCCGTGCAGGAACCCTCTCTCCTTCGGCTGACGCGTCCGCCGGGCGCACGACCTCCACAACCCCACGTGGCCGTCCGCGTGCCCAAACACGTCAACTCCAGGAGAACCCACTCCCGTGGCAGTCAAGATCAAGCTGAAGCGCCTGGGCAAGATCCGCGCGCCTCACTACCGCATCGTCGTCGCCGACTCCCGTACCCGCCGTGACGGCCGGGCCATCGAGGAGATCGGCCTGTACCACCCGGTGCAGAACCCGTCGCGCATCGAGGTCGACTCCGACCGCGCGCAGCACTGGCTCTCCGTCGGCGCGCAGCCGACCGAGCCCGTGCTCGCCATCCTGAAGCTCACCGGCGACTGGCAGAAGTTCAAGGGCGAGCCCGCCCCGGCCCCGCTGCTCCAGCCGGAGCCGAAGGCCGACAAGCGCGCGCTGTTCGAGGCCGCGGCCAAGGACACCGCCGACGAGCCGAAGGGTGAGGCGATCACCCCCAAGGCGAAGAAGGCTGACAAGAAGGCCGACGACGCCGAGGCCACCGCCTCGGCCGAGTCCACCGGGGCCTGAGCGTGCTGGAAGAGGCCCTTGAGCACCTTGTGAAGGGCATCGTCGACAACCCCGACGAGGTACAGGTCGGCATGCGGACGCTGCGCCGCGGCAGTGTGCTGGAGGTCCGGGTCCACCCCGACGACCTCGGCAAGGTCATCGGCCGCAACGGCCGTACCGCGCGTGCACTGCGCACCGTGGTCGGCGCCCTCGGCGGCCGCGGTGTCCGGGTCGACCTCGTCGACGTGGACCAGGTGCGCTGAGCGCGCCTGCCACGTCCCCGTGGGTGCCGGCGCCCGCCGGCACACCGGGTTTTCGTTGCACCGGGCCGGAGGCGGTCATACCGCCTCCGGCCCGACGCGTTTCCCGCCGCGGCCGCACCGGCCGCGGCCTCCACCGTTCCCCCAGCGGAAGTTGAGCAGGACGTGCAGCTCGTAGTCGGCCGGATCGGACGCGCCCACGGCATCAAGGGCGAGGTGAGCGTCGAAGTGCGCACCGACGAGCCGGAGCTGCGGCTCGCACCCGGCGCCGTACTGGCCACCGACCCGGCCGCGACCGGGCCGCTGACCATCGCCACCGGCCGGGTGCACTCCGGCCGCCTGATGCTGCGCTTCGAGGGCGTCACCGACCGCAACGGCGCCGAGGCGCTGCGCGGCACCCTGCTGATCGCCGAGGTCGACCCGGAGGAGACCCCGGAGGACCCCGAGGAGTTCTACGACCACCAGCTCATCGACCTGGACGTGGTGACCGTCGACGGCCGCGAGATCGGCCGGATCGCCGAGATCACGCACCTGCCGTACCAGGACCTGCTGGTGGTGGCGCGCACCGGGGGCGGCGAGGTGCTGGTGCCGTTCGTCTCGGCGATCGTGCCGGAGATCGACCTGGCCGAGCAGCGCGCCGTGATCGACCCGCCGCCCGGGCTGCTGGACGAGCTTCCCGCGCCGGGCGAGGGCGGTACTCCGGGCGAGGGTGGTACTCCGGGTGAGGGCGGTGCCTGACATGCGGATCGACGTCGTCACGATCTTCCCCGAGTACCTCGCGCCGCTGGACGTCTCCCTGGTCGGCAAGGCCCGCGCGGCCGGCCGGCTCGACGTGCGCGTGCACGACCTGCGCGGCTGGGCGCACGACCGCCACAACACCGTGGACGACACCCCGTACGGCGGCGGGCCCGGCATGGTGATGATGACCGGCCCCTGGGGCGAGGCCCTGGACCAGACCCTCGCCGACGGCTACGAGCAGGGCGCCCACGACCCCGTCCTGGTCGTCCCCACCCCCAGCGGCCGCCCCTTCACCCAGCAGACCGCGGTGGAGCTGTCGCGGTGCCCCTGGCTCGTCTTCACCCCGGCCCGCTACGAGGGCATCGACAGCCGCGTCACCGCCGAGTACGCCACCAGGATGCCGGTCCGCGAGGTCTCCATCGGCGACTACGTCCTGGCCGGCGGCGAGGCCGCGGTCCTGGTCGTCACCGAGGCCGTCGCCCGTCTGCTGCCCGGCGTCCTGGGCAACGCGCAGTCGCACGCCGACGACTCCTTCGCCCCCGGCGCCATGGCCGACCTGCTGGAGGGCCCGGTCTACACCAAGCCGCCCTCCTGGCGCGGCCGCGGCATCCCCGAGGTGCTGCTCAGCGGCCACCACGGCAAGGTCGCCCGCTGGCGCCGCGACGAGGCGCTGCGCCGGACCGTCGCCAACCGGCCCGACCTGGTCGAGCGCGCCGACCCCGCCGCCTTCGACAAGAAGGACCGCGAGATGCTCAGCATCCTGGGCTGGCAGCCCGGCCCCGACGGCCGATTTGGGCGCAACCCCGACGCCGTGGAAGAATGACCCGCTGTTGCCTGCCCGGCGAGCGCCCCTGCCACAGGGGGACAGCCGCCGCCCGGAGCGAGGCGGCCACACCGTAGGACCGATGAACATCCGACACGAGCATGCCGCCGATGACCTGTGGCATCGGCGAGGAAGCGACGAACGACCATGAGCAGCCTGATCGACAGCGTCAACAGCGCGAGCCTGCGCACCGACGTGCCGGCCTTCCGCCCCGGCGACACCGTCAACGTCCACGTGCGCGTCATCGAGGGCAACCGCTCCCGTGTGCAGCAGTTCAAGGGCGTCGTCATCCGCCGCCAGGGTGCGGGGATCAGCGAGACCTTCACGGTCCGCAAGGTCAGCTTCTCCGTCGGTGTCGAGCGCACCTTCCCGGTGCACACGCCGATCGTCGAGAAGATCGAGGTCGTCACCCGCGGCGACGTCCGCCGCGCGAAGCTGTACTACCTCCGTGAGCTGCGCGGCAAGGCCGCGAAGATCAAGGAGAAGCGCGACAACTGATCGCTTGACCTTCCCTTGGGGCGGGCCGGATAAGCTTCCGCCCCGATGGACAGCGAAGCAGTGACCCCGGAGCGCGACCGTTCCCCCACCGCCGATCAGGCGGAACCGGAGGAGCGGTCGCGTTCCGTCGTGAGCGAGCGGATCGCCGACTTCTGGGAGGACTGGCACCGCACGCTGCTGCTCGCGCTCGCCTGCTGCGCCGCGCTGCTGCTGGTCAGCCACTTCGTGGTGGAGCCCTTCGAAGTGCCCAGCTCGTCCATGGAGAACACACTGCGGGTCGGCGACCGGGTACTGGTCAACAAGTTGGCGTACCGGTTCGGCGGCACGCCCCGGCGGGGGGACGTGATCGTGTTCGACGGCAAGGACTCCTTCACCACCACCGCCGGCACCGACTACGTCAAACGCGTGATCGGCGTCGGCGGCGACCGCGTCACCTGCTGCGACGCCCAGGGCCGGATGACCGTCAACGGCCGGGCCCTGGACGAGACCGGCTACCTGCGCCCGGGCAACGCGCCCTCCCGCGACCCGTTCGACATCGTGGTGCCCGCGGGCCGGCTGTGGGTGATGGGCGACCACCGCGCCGATTCCGCCGACTCCCGCGACCACCTCGGCGACCCCGGCGGCGGCACCGTACCGGTCGGCAAGGTGATCGGCCGCGCCGAGTGGATCGCCTGGCCGCCCGGCCACTGGACCCGGCTGCGCCGCCCCGCCACCTTCTCCCACGTGCCCGCGCCGGCCGGTGCGCATGGGTAACCGGGGCCGCCCGCGCGGCACCGACGCGCCCCCCGCGGTGCCGGTCAGCGGTAGCCGGGTGGAGCGGCGCAAGCTCGCCCGCAAGGTCAGGCGCAAACGGCGCCGCGCCACCGCCCGCGAGGTGCCGCTGCTGATCCTGGTGGCGCTGGCCATCGCGCTGCTGCTGAAGACCTTCCTGGTGCAGGCGTTCGTGATCCCGTCCGGGTCGATGGAGCAGACCATCCGGATCGGCGACCGGGTGCTGGTCGACAAGCTCACCCCGTGGTTCGGCGCGAAGCCGCAGCGCGGCGACGTGGTGGTCTTCAAGGACCCCGGCGGCTGGCTGCAGGGCGAGCCCGCGCCCAAGCCCGACCCGGTGGTGCTCAAGCAGGTCAAGCAGGCGTTCAGCTTCATCGGGCTGCTGCCCGCCTCCGGCGAGCAGGACCTGATCAAGCGGGTGATCGGCGTCGGCGGCGACACCGTGAAGTGCTGCGACGCCCAGGGCCGGCTGACGGTCAACGGACAGCCGCTGGACGAGCCCTACCTCTACCCCGGCAACCCGCCCTCGACCATCAAGTTCACCGTGCACGTACCGCTGGGCCGGCTGTGGGTGATGGGCGACCACCGCTCGGACTCCGCCGACTCGCGCTACCACATGGACGAGGTGATCGACGGCAAGCACACCGACGGCACCATCTCCGAGCAGCAGGTGGTCGGGCGGGCGGTCGTGATCGGCTGGCCGATCGGGCACTGGCGGCGGCTGAAGGCGCCCGCGACGTTCGGCTCGGTGCCGCGGGCCGACGCGGCGTTCCCGGGCCGTACAGCGGCCGGGACTATGGTGGACGGGACCGACAACTCGGCCAACAATGCTCAAAGGACCGACCCGCTCCCGACTCCTGCGGAACTCCCGCTCGTTATGGGAATGGTGGGCCTGCGCCGAATCCGGCGCGGGCGACGTTATCGAATGAGGAGTGGATGTGGGGGACCTGGTGGTCGGCGCGCGGTCCGGTTCCGGCGAGCCCGAGAAGGGGGATGGCCGCCCGGTGCCCCCTGCGGACGGCGCACGGGCCGACGGCGTGGTCCCCGCGGACTCGACGGGCAGCGCGGCATACGGCAGCCCGTCCGTCGGCAGGGTCCCCGGGCCCTCCGACGGCGGCTACCCGGGCGGCGGTGACCCCGGCGGCCACCAGCCCGGCGGCCAGGGCTACGACCCGGGCGGCCCGGCGTACGACCCGGGCGTTCCCGGTGACGGCGGCGCGGCGGGCCAGCCCGGTTACGAGCCGGGCTATGTCCCCGTGGCGGGCACCAGGCCGGAGGACGTGAACGGCGTGGGCGCGCACCGCTACGACCCCGAGGGCCCCGGCGGGCCCGGCGGGCCGGAGGGCGAGGACCCCTCGGGCGGTGAGCCGGCGCCCGCCGCGGCGCGCAAGCCGCGCTCCTTCTGGAAGGAGCTGCCGCTGCTGATCGGCATCGCGCTGGTGCTGGCGCTGCTGATCAAGACGTTCCTGGTGCAGGCGTTCTCGATCCCGTCCGACTCGATGAACAACACCCTGCTCAGGGGCGACCGGGTGCTGGTCGACAAGCTCACCCCGTGGTTCGGCTCCGAGCCGACCCGCGGCGAGGTCGTCGTCTTCCACGACCCGGGCGGCTGGCTGCCGGAGAACCCGCCGCCGAGCAGCAATCCGGTGGTGCGCGGCTTGCAGAAGACGCTGAGCTTCATCGGCCTGATGCCGTCGGCCGAGGAGAAGGACCTGATCAAGCGGGTGATCGGGGTCGGCGGCGACACCGTCAGCTGCAAGGGCACGGGCCCGGTGATGGTCAACGGCAAGGCGCTCGACGAGCCGTACGTCTACCCGGGGAACACCCCGTGCAGCCCGGACAAGCCGTTCACCGTCCATGTGCCCAAGGGCCACATCTGGGTGATGGGCGACCACCGCCAGGACTCCCTCGACTCCCGGTACCACATGGACGAGGTGATCAACGGCAAGCACACCGACGGCACCGTCTCGACCAAGCAGGTCGTCGGCCGCGCGATCGTGGTCGCCTGGCCGATCAACCGCTGGGACTGGCTGGGCATCCCCGGCACGTTCTCGCAGTCGGGCATCAATGCCGCAGGCACGGTCGCCCCGACCGCGCTCGGGGTGGCCGGCGCGGTCCCGCTGGTGATGCTGCGGCGGCGCCGGCTGCTGCGCCGGCACGAGGCGGCGGGCGCGGAGCAGGGCTGAGCGGGCTGAGAGGGCTGACCGGGGCGCGTGCCGCCGGATAGGGTGCGGCTCCATGAGCGCGACACGTACGAGCAGCCGCCAGGTGGTATCCAAAGGCCGCGGCGGGACCGGGCACCGGCTGTCCGGGATCGCCGTGGCCCTGGGCTGCGTCCTCTTCCTGGGCGGCTTCGCGTGGGCCGCGGTGGTCTACCGGCCCTACACGGTGCCGACGAACTCGATGGAGCCCACGGTCCGGCCCGGGGACAAGGTGCTGGCCGAGCGGGTCTCCGGCGGCGAGGTGCACCGCGGCGACATCGTGGTCTTCAAGGACAAGCTGTGGGGCGACCTGCCCGAGGTCAAGCGGGTCGTCGGGGTCGGCGGTGACACGGTCTCCTGCTGCGACGCGCGCGGGCGGCTGATGGTCGACGGCAAGCCGGTCGACGAGACGTACCTGGACGCGACCGGGCAGGCGTCGGCGACGAAGTTCGAGACGAAGGTGCCTGCGGGCAAGCTGTTCCTGGTCGGCGACAACCGGGCGGTCTCGCAGGACTCCCGGCTGCACCTGGACGACGCCGAGGGCGGCGCGGTGCCTGCCTCCGACGTGAAGGCCCGGGTGGAGGCCACGGCGTGGCCGCTGGGCCGGGCCGGGTCGGTGGCGCGCACCTCCGCGTTCGACGGCCTGACCGGCGGCGGCGCGTCCGCCTACGGCCCGCTGCGCTGGCTGCTGGCCGCGGTGGTGGCCGGGGTGGTGCTGATCCTCGGCGGGGCCGCGTACCCGTCGCTGGCGGGCCTGGTGCGGCGGCGCTCGGGCTGAGGCGGCGGCGGGTGATACGGCGGTGTGCGGCTCCGGCGGTCCCCGCGTAGCGCACAATGGGGTCACGTACGGCTGAAGGGGAACATGCCATGAGCGCCGAGGACCTCGAAAAATACGAGACCGAGATGGAGCTGAAGCTCTACCGGGAGTATCGCGACGTCGTCGGCCTGTTCAAGTACGTGATCGAGACCGAGCGGCGCTTCTACCTCACCAACGACTACGAGATGCAGGTGCACTCGGTCCAGGGCGAGGTGTTCTTCGAGGTGTCCATGGCCGACGCGTGGGTCTGGGACATGTACCGGCCGGCCCGCTTCGTCAAGCAGGTCCGGGTCCTCACGTTCAAGGACGTGAACATCGAGGAGCTGAACAAGGCGGACCTGGATCTGCCGTCGGACGACTCCGGCTTCAACAACTGAGAGTTTTCCACAGGCCGGCGTTCAAGATCATCTTTGGTGGGCCGCTTTCTGTCACTGTGAGTGACGGAGGTGGTACTGATGAACGCACGAGGTGCGCTGGGGCGGTACGGCGAAGGTGTGGCCGCCCGGACCCTGCAGGACGCCGGGCTGGCCATCCTGGCGCGGAACTGGCGGTGGGGCCGCCGGGGCGAGATCGACATCGTCGCGGCCGACGGCGACGCGGTGGTGGTGTGCGAGGTGAAGACCCGCCGGGAGGGCGGCCACCAGCACCCCATGGCGGGGATCACGCCCGGTAAGGCGGCCAGGCTGCGGTCGCTCGCCGAGCGGTGGGCCGCCGAGCACGGCGGGGCGCCGCCCGGCGGCGTCCGGATCGACCTGGTCGGCGTGGTGCTGCCCGCGCGCGGCGCGCCGCGGGTCGAGCACGTGCGGGGGGTGGCGTGATGGGCTTCGCCCGCACCTGCTCGGTCGCGCTGGTCGGCGTGGAAGGCGTGGTGGTCGAGGTCCAGGCCGACCTGGAGCCGGGTGTGGCCGCCTTCGCGCTGGTCGGGCTGCCGGACAAGAGCCTGGTGGAAAGCCGCGACCGGGTGCGCGCGGCGATCGTGAACAGCGGGGAGACCTGGCCGCAGAAGAAGCTCACCGTGGGCCTGAGCCCGGCGTCGGTGCCCAAGGGCGGTTCCGGCTTCGACCTGGCGGTGGCGTGCTCGGTGCTGGCCGCCGGCGGCCGGATCGCGCCGAGCGCCATCGCCGACCTGATGATGATCGGCGAGTTGGGGCTCGACGGGCGGGTCCGCCCGGTGCGCGGTGTGCTGCCGGCGGTGCTCGCCGCGGCCGACGCGGGGTACCGGCAGGTGGTGGTGCCCGAGCGCACCACGTCGGAGGCGGCGCTCGTGCCCGGCGTGTCGGTGCTGGGCGTGCGCAGCCTGCGCCAGCTCGTCGCGGTGCTCAACGACGAGGTGGTGCCCGAGGAGCCCGAGGACACCGCGGGGGGCCGGCGGGCGCTGCCGGCCGCGGCCGCGGGGGTGGGAGACGGGCTCGGCGGCAGCGGGGCCGGCGTCTTCGGCGGGGCGCGGTTCGGCGGCGCCGGGTTCGGCAGCACCGACTTCACGGGCGGCCCGGGCACGGAAGGCGGCGCCGGCCCCGACAGCGACCGGCACCGGCCCGACCTGGCTGACGTCGCGGGGCAGCGGGCGGCCCGGCTCGCCCTGGAGGTCGCCGCGGCCGGCGGCCACCACCTCTACCTGCACGGGCCGCCGGGCGCGGGCAAGACCATGCTCGCCGAGCGCCTGCCGGGCATCCTGCCGCCGCTGACCCGCCAGGAGTCGCTGGAGGTCACCGCGGTGCACTCGGTGGCCGGCATCCTCCCGTTCGGCCGCCCCATGGTCGACACCCCGCCCTACTGCGCGCCCCACCACTCGGCCACCATGCCCGCGCTGGTCGGCGGCGGCAGCGGACTGCCGCGCCCCGGCGCGGTCTCCCTCGCTCACCGGGGCGTACTTTTTCTCGACGAAGCTCCGGAGTTCAGCTCCCAGTCGCTCGACGCGCTGCGGCAGCCGCTGGAGTCCGGCCATGTGGTCGTGGCCCGGGCCGCGGGGGTGATACGGCTCCCGGCCCGCTTCATGCTGGTGCTGGCGGCGAACCCCTGCCCCTGCGGGCGGTACTCGGTGATCGGCGGGGGCTGCGACTGCTCGCCGAGCGCGGTGCGGCGCTACCAGGCCCGGCTGTCCGGGCCGCTGCTGGACCGGGTGGACCTGCGGGTGGACGTCGAGCCGGTCGGCCGGGCCGAGCTGATCGGACCTGGCGGTAAGGGCCCGGCCGGGGAGTCCACCGCGGTGGTGGGAGCGCGGGTCCGCGAGGCCCGCGCCAGAGCCGCCGCCCGCTACCAGGACACCCCCTGGAAGCTGAACAGCGAGGTGCCCGGCCACGAACTGCGCACCCGGTGGCATGTCGCGCCCGGCGCCCTGCGCGCGGTCGAGCGGGACATGGAGCGCGGCCTGCTCACCGCCCGGGGCCTGGACCGGGTGCTGCGGGTGGCGTGGACCGTCGCCGACCTCGCGGGCGCGGACCGGCCGACCCCCGAACACGTGCTGCTGGCACTCCAGTTGCGCACCGGGGTGCAAAGGGGAGCGGCGGCCGTGGCGGGCAGGGCGTGATGGCCGGGGAGGGGGCGGGCCGGACCCCGGAGCAGGAGGGCGCCGCGGCTGCTCCGGCCGGGCCGGAAACCGGCGCCGGCGCGGTCGAGGAGCAGCTGCGGGCCGTCTACGCCCGGGGCGGGCCGACCGGCGCCGCGGGGCCGGACGCGGTGGTGGGGTGGCCGGAGCGGCTGGCCCGGGTCGCGCTGACGAGGGTGGCCGACCCCGGCGACAAGGTGATGGGCCGGGCGGTGCGGGAGTCGGGTCCGCGGGAGGCGCTGGCCGCGGCGCTCGGCGGGCGGCGGCTGCCCGGGGCCGGCCCGGAGCGGACCGCGGAATACCGGGCGCGGGCCGCGCGGGCCGACCCGGTCGCGGACCTGGCCGCGGCGCACCGGGCGGGCGGCCGGTTCCTGTGCCCGGGCGACGGCGACTGGCCCGGCCAGCTCGACGACCTGGCGGAGCAGCGGCCCTACGGGCTGTGGGTGCGCGGCAGGCCGTCGCTGCGGCTGTGGGCCCTGCGATCGGTGGCGGTGGTCGGCGCCCGCGCCTGCACGGACTACGGCCGGCACATGGCGGTCCGGCTCGGCGCCGGGCTGGCGGGCGCGGGCTGGGCGGTGGTGTCCGGGGCGGCGTACGGCGTGGACGGCGCCGTGCACCGGGCCGTGCTGGCGGCCGGCGGCGCCACCATCGGCGTGGTGGCCAGCGGCATCGACACCGCCTACCCGTCCGGGAACAGCGACCTGATCGCCGCGATCGCCGAACAGGGGCTGCTGGTCGGGGAACTGCCGCCCGGCGACCACCCGACCCGGTCCAGGTTCGTGCTGCGCAACCGGGTCATCGCCGCGCTGACCAGGGGCACGGTCGTCGTCGAGGCCCGCTACCGCAGCGGCTCCCTGATCACCGCGCGGCGGGCGGCGGAGCTGGGCCGGATCACCATGGGCGTGCCCGGGCCCTGCACCAGCAGCATGTCGGAAGGTGTGCACGAACTGCTGCGCGGCGGCGCGCAGATGGTCACCGACGCGGCCGAAGTAGTCGAACTGGTCGGGGAGATCGGCGCCGACCTCGCCCCGGCCCGGCAGGGCCCGGTGCTGCCCCGGGACCTGCTGCGCCCGGCGGCGGCCCGGGTGCTGGAGGCGATGCCCGGCCGCGGCGACGCGGCGGAGCAGGACCTCGCCGACCTGCTCGGCCTCTCGGCGGCCGACACGCTCGGCCGGCTCCACGAGTTGCGGGCACTCGGGTTCGTCGTACGCGAGTGCGGGCGCTGGCGGTTGGTCCGTACCGGGCGCGACGGCCTGAAAACGTCGCCAGGTTGACGCGGCCGACACCCCATCAGGTGACACGGAACCTCGCTGACCTGCGGTGTTCGCAGGGCGGACGGTGCGGCCGCGGCCGGCGGCGCATGATTGCCCTGATGCCCCCGCGCTGTCCGGTGCGCCCCCGTGCGCCCCGCACGGACCGCCCGCACCCGTAGAGGAACGTATCTGCGCATGTCCCACACGGATGCCGTAGCAATCCGCGACACTATGGTCACGCTACGCTCGCGGAGGTTTGATCTCCCGCCCACGCCAAGGCAGAACGGCTCACGACAACGTATGCCCCAGCACACCCCCGGGTCCGAACAGGCGACGGCCGTGGCCACCGCCCGGGCCACCCCCCGGCCCGGCGCGCCCACCTCGCTCGACGCGCTGTGGCGGACCTACAAGTCCACGGGGGACGCGCGGCTGCGGGAGCAGCTGATCCTGCACTACTCGCCGCTGGTCAAGTACGTGGCCGGGCGGGTCAGCGTCGGGCTGCCCGCCAACGTGGAGCAGGCCGACTTCGTGTCCTCCGGGGTGTTCGGCCTGATCGACGCCATCGAGAAGTTCGACCCGGACCGGGCGATCAAGTTCGAGACCTACGCCATCACCCGCATCCGCGGCGCCATGATCGACGAACTGCGGGCGCTGGACTGGATTCCGCGCTCCGTGCGGCAGAAGGCCCGCGCGGTCGAGCGGGCCTATGCCACGCTCGAGGCGAAGCTGCACCGCACCCCCAGCGAACCCGAGGTCGCCGCCGAGATGGGCGTGGGCCTGGAGGAGCTGCACGGCGTGTTCAGCGCGCTGTCGCTCGCCAACGTCGTCGCCCTAGAAGAGCTGCTGCACGTCGGGGCCGACGGCGGCGACCGGCTCAGCCTGGTCGACACCTTGGAGGACACCGGCGCGGACAACCCGTCCGACGTCGCCGAGGACCGCGAGCTGCGCCGCCTGCTCGCCCGCGCGGTCAACACCCTGCCCGAACGCGAGAAGACCGTGGTTACCCTCTACTACTACGAGGGGCTCACACTCGCCGAGATCGGCCAGGTACTGGGCGTCACCGAGAGCCGGGTCAGCCAGATCCACACCAAGTCCGTCCTCCAACTCCGGGCGAAGCTCGCCGACATGGAGGCACGCTGAGCCGGACTGTCTACAGTGGAGTAATGCCGAGAATTCGAGCGGCCTCGGTGGCCGAGCACCGGACCATGCAGCGCCGCGCCCTGCTGGACGCCGCCCGCACCCTGCTGTCCGAGGGCGGCACCGACGCCCTCACCTTCCCCGCCCTCGCCGAGCGCACCGGACTGGCCCGCTCCTCGGTCTACGAGTACTTCCGCTCGCGGGCCGCCGTCGTCGAGGAGCTGTGCGCGGTCGACTTCCCGGTCTGGGCCGCCGAGGTCGAGGCCGCGATGCAGGCCGCCGAAACCCCCGCGGACAAGATCGAGGCGTACGTCCGCAGCCAGCTCACCCTGGTCGGCGACCGCAGGCACCGCGCGGTGGTGGCGATCTCGGCCGGCGAGCTGGACGCCGGCGCCCGGGAGAAGATCCGCGCCGCGCACGGCGGCCTGGTCGCCATGGTGGTGGCCGCACTGTCGTGCCTGGGGCACCCCGAGCCGCGGCTCACCGCCATGCTGCTGCAAGGCGTGGTCGACGCCGCGGTCCGCCGGATCGAGCTGGGCGCGGCGGAGATGCCCACCGAGATCGTCGAGGCCGCCGTCGCCATGGCCCTGCACGGCGTCACCCGGTCGGCGGACAGCGCGGAATAGCCCGCCGACAGCGCCCTGTTGCCGCTGTTATGACTTCACAAGCCCCAGGAACACCGCAGCAGAACATCGGCCGGGTCGGCGTGTGGGCCGTCCAGCTCAGCCAGGACAACGCCGAGTCCCCGGACGAGAACCGCGCGGCCGCCGCGGAGCTGGACGAACTCGGCTACGGCGCGATCTGGCTCGGCGGCTCGCCCCGGGTGGCCCGCGCCGTGCCGCTGCTCGCCGCGACCCGCCGCATCACCCTGGCCACCGGCATCCTCAGCGTCTGGAACCAGCCCGCCGAGGAAGTCGCCCGGGACGTCGCCGCGCTGGAGCCCGGCGCCGCCGAGCGGTTCCTGCTCGGCCTCGGCGTCAGCCACGCCCCGATCACCGAGGGGTACGCGCACCCGTACGCGAAGATGGTCGAGTTCCTCGACGGCCTGGACTCCGCACCCGTCCCCGTGCCGCCCGCCCGGCGGGTGCTCGCCGCCCTCGGCCCCCGCATGCTCAAGCTGGCCGCGGACCGCTCCGCCGGCGCCCACCCGTACCTGGTCACCGTCGAGCACGTCGCACAGGCCCGCGCCGCCCTCGGCCCGGACCGGCTGCTCGCCCCCGAGCTGGGCGTCGTCCTCGACGCCGACCTCGTCCGGGCCCGCCAGACCGCGCGCGCCGCCCTCGCCGGCTACCTCCAGCTGCCCAACTACGTGAACAACTGGCGCCGGCTCGGCTTCACCGACGAGGACTTCGCCGACGGCGGCAGCAACGCCCTGCTCGAGGCCCTGTTCGCGATCGGCGACACCGTCGACGTCCGCACCCGCGTCGCCGCCTACCACGAGGCCGGCGCCGACCACGTGGCCCTCCAGGTGCTGCGCCCCGACGGCGCCCTGCCGCGTGAGGAGTGGCGCGAGCTGGCCGCCGTACTGCCGCTGAGCTGATCCGGCCCGGGCGGGCCGCCACCGCGCGGCCCGCCCGGCTCCGCGGCCCCGCTCCACCGCCCCACTCCGCGGCCCCGCCCACGTCCGCCGCCCGCCCGGCAGCCGCGCTCACCCCTTCCGCCCGCTCACCCCTTTCCCGCCGCCGCCCGCCCCCGCCACCGGCAGCAACCGGGACGGCCCGGCCCGGCGCAGCACCGGCGGGAGCAGGGTGAGCGGGTCGAGGTAGACGTCCCCGCGCAGCAGCCCCCAGTGCACACACACCTCCGGGCAGTGCGGCAGCCGCCCTACGGCCACCTCGCCCACCCGGTCCCCGGCCGCCACCGCCGCACCCACCGCGACCGCGGCCCGTACCGGTTCGTAGGTGGTGCGCAGACCGCCGGTCAGCGCCACGACCACCACCGGGACGCCCCCGACCGGCCCGGCGAACGCCACCTCGCCCGCGGCGGCCGCCCGCACCGAAGCCCCCGCCCCGGCCGCCAGATCGACCCCGCGGTGCCCGGCCGCCCACGGTGTCGCCGGCGGCTCGAACGCACGCAGCACCAGCGGGCGGCCCCGCGCCCCCGGCCCCACCACCGGCCAGCACCGCGCCGCCGGACCCGGCGGCCCCGTACAGCCCGCCGACCCCGCTGCCGACCCCGACCCCGCTGCCGACCCCGACCTCGCTGCCGACCCCGCTCCAGACCCGGGCCCCGGCCCCGCCGCCTCCCATGCCCGGGCCCGGGTGCCGTCCCCAACTCCCGTGCCCGCCCCGCCCTCGGCCCCGGCCGCCACGCTTCCGCCCGCCGCCAGCACCACCGCCACCACCGTCAACCACACCGCCGTGTACGCCATGTCCCCACGATGACCCACCGCGCCCCGCCCGCGATGATCTTGGTCCGCGCCCTGTGGACAACTCGGGTGTCGCCCGCGGCTCCGGCGGTCCCGTACACTTTCCCTGGCGACCCGGGTCACCGGGTCGACTTCGCACGCCCCGCCACCAACCCCGGACCTTGATGGTCACGGGCGGTGGCCGCGCCCCTCGGTCCCCTGTGGCACGGCGCGTCGGGACGTCAGGCGCGGCCACCGTCCGGCGGCCGCGGTAACCGAGTACCTCAAGGAGTACGGCCATGGCCGTCGTCACGATGCGGGAGCTGCTGGAGAGCGGCGTCCACTTCGGGCACCAGACCCGCCGCTGGAACCCGAAGATGAAGCGCTTCATCTTCACCGAGCGCAACGGCATCTACATCATCGACCTGCTCCAGTCGCTGTCGTACATCGACCGCGCCTACGAGTTCGTCAAGGAGACCGTCGCGCACGGCGGCTCCATCATGTTCGTCGGCACCAAGAAGCAGGCGCAGGAGGCCATCGCCGAGCAGGCGTCCCGCGTCGGCATGCCCTACGTCAACCAGCGCTGGCTGGGCGGCATGCTCACCAACTTCTCGACCGTCTACAAGCGCCTGCAGCGCCTGAAGGAGCTCGAGGAGATCGACTTCGCGGACGTGGCCGCCTCCGGCCTCACCAAGAAGGAACTGCTCGTCCTCTCCCGCGAGAAGGACAAGCTGGAGAAGACCCTCGGCGGTATCCGCGAGATGCAGAAGGTGCCCAGCGCCGTCTGGATCGTGGACACCAAGAAGGAGCACATCGCCGTCGGTGAGGCGCGCAAGCTCCGCATCCCGGTCGTCGCGATCCTCGACACCAACTGCGACCCCGACGAGGTCGACTACAAGATCCCGGGCAACGACGACGCGATCCGCTCCGTCACGCTGCTCACCCGCGTGATCGCCGACGCCGTCGCCGAGGGCCTCATCGCCCGCTCCGGCGCCGCCACCGGCGACAAGAAGGCCGAAGGCGCCGCCGAGCCGCTCGCCGAGTGGGAGCGCGACCTGCTCGAGGGCGAGAAGAAGGCCGATGCCGAGGCCCCCGCCTCTGCCGACGCCCCGGCCGACGAGGCCGCCGCCCCGGCGGAGGAGGCGCCCGCCGCCGCCCCGGCCGACGAGAAGCCCGCCACCACCGAGGGCGACGCCGCCACCGGCGCCTGACCGCCCGCGGACGCGAGCGTCCGGGAACAGCACCACGCGTGACAACGGCGGGGGCCGAGCGCCCCCGCCGTTCACCCGTAGATCCACCGACCATCCGGGAAGAGACTCACACCCATGGCGAACTTCACCGCCGCCGACGTCAAGAAGCTCCGCGAGCTCACCGCCGCGGGCATGATGGACTGCAAGAACGCCCTCACCGAGGCCGAAGGCGACCTGGACAAGGCCGTCGAGATCCTCCGCGTCAAGGGCCAGAAGGGCGTCACCAAGCGCGAGGGCCGCTCGGCCTCCAACGGCGCCGTCGTCTCCCTCATCGCCGCCGACAACTCCGAGGGCGTCCTCGTCGAGCTGAAGTGCGAGACCGACTTCGTCGCCAAGGGTGACAAGTTCGTCGCCGTCGCCGACGCGATCGCCGCCCACGTCGCCGCCACCAAGCCGGCCGACCTCGGCGCGCTGCTCGCCTCCGAGATCAAGGACGGCCAGACCGTCCAGGCGTTCGTCGACGAGGCCAACGCCACCCTCGGCGAGAAGATCGTGCTGGACCGCTTCGCGCAGTTCACCGGCGGCTACGTCGCCTCCTACCTGCACCGCACCAGCCCGGACCTGCCCCCGCAGGTCGGCGTGCTGGTCGAGCTGGACAAGGCCGACGCGCAGACCGCCAAGGACGTCGCGCAGCACATCGCCGCGTTCGCCCCGAAGTTCCTCACCCGCGACGAGATCGACGAGGAGACAGTGGCCAACGAGCGCCGCGTCGCCGAGGCGACCGCGCGCGAGGAGGGCAAGCCCGACGCCGCCCTGCCGCGCATCGTCGAGGGCCGGGTCAACGGCTTCTTCAAGGAGAACGTCGTCCTGGAGCAGGCGTTCGCCAAGGACGCGAAGAAGACCGTGCAGAAGGTGCTCGACGAGGCCGGGGTCACCCTGAAGGCCTTCGCGCGCTTCCGCGTCGGCGTCTGACGTCCGCACCCACCGGCACCCGCCGGTCCGGCCGCAGACACCGACTCGGCCGCCGCGGGCTGCCACCGATGTCCGTACGGCCGCCCGGCGGCCGCGCGGGGCAAGACAGACGGTCCGCCAGGGCCGTACGCGGCCGGCCGCCCGCCGGCCGGCCGCAGAGGTGACGAGGAGGCCATTGCCGTACCGGGAACCGACAAGGACCCACGGCAATGGCCTCCTCGGTACGTGCACGAGGAGATCTCCCATGGATGATGGTGCCGAAGGCGCCCGCAAGGCCCGCGACCACACCCACGAGGGCGGCGGGCAGCAGCACGAAGGCCGCGACGGGACCGCTCCGCGCCGCTACCTGCTCAAGCTCTCCGGCGAGGCGTTCGCCGGCGGCGGCGGGCTCGGCGTCGACCCCGACGTGGTGCACGCCATCGCCCGGGAGATCGCCGCGGTGGTCCGCGAGGGCTACGAGATCGCGGTCGTGCTCGGCGGCGGCAATTTCTTCCGCGGCGCGGAACTCCAGCAGCGCGGCATGGACCGCGCCCGCTCCGACTACATGGGCATGCTCGGCACCGTGATGAACTGCCTCGCCCTCCAGGACTTCCTGGAGAAGGAGGGCATCGAGACCCGAGTGCAGACCGCCATCACCATGGGCCAGGTCGCCGAGCCCTACATCCCGCTGCGCGCCGTCCGGCACCTGGAGAAGGGCCGCGTGGTCAT
Organism: Streptomyces sp. CA2R106; assembly: GCF_037034245.1. NCBI lineage: Bacteria > Bacillati > Actinomycetota > Actinomycetes > Kitasatosporales > Streptomycetaceae > Streptomyces > Streptomyces sp. CA2R106. Next base: position 76,300 of record NZ_JBAGKC010000024.1, on the reverse strand, counting down.
CTTCGGCGCCGGCATGGGCATGCCCTACTTCTCCACCGACACCACCGCCGCGCAGCGCGCCCTGGAGATCGACGCGGTGGCGATGCTGATGGGCAAGAACGGGGTGGACGGGGTCTACGACTCCGACCCGAAGCACAACCCGAACGCCGTCCGCTTCGACGCCCTGGAGTACGGCGAGCTGATCGCCCGCGACCTGCGGGTCGCCGACCTCACCGCGATCACCCTCTGCCAGGACAACAAACTGCCGATCCTGGTCTTCGAACTGCTCGCCGAGGGCAACATCGCCCGCGCGGTCAAGGGTGAGAAGATCGGCACGCTGGTCAACGACCAGGGCACCAGGGCGTGACCGGCGAGGCCGGTATGGACAACAGGCTGCCCGGTCCGACACCGTGCAGGAAGAGCACGAAGACGCGCGCAGGGGCCCGGACCCGACGGCTCTGCCTTCTGAATACCAGGAGCACATGGTGATTGAAGAGACCCTCCTCGAGGCCGAGGAGAAGATGGAGAAGGCCGTCGTCGTCGCCAAGGACGACTTCGCGGCGATCCGCACCGGCCGTGCGCACCCGGCGATGTTCAACAAGATCGTCGCCGAGTACTACGGCGCGGTCACCCCGATCAACCAGCTCGCCTCCTTCGCCGTGCCCGAGCCGCGGATGGCCGTGATCACCCCCTTCGACAGCAGCAGCCTGCGCAACATCGAAGAGGCGATCCGCAACTCCGACCTCGGCGTGAACCCCAGCAACGACGGCCGGATCATCCGCGTGGTGTTCCCGCAGCTCACCGAGGAGCGGCGGCGCGAGTACATCAAGGTCGCCAAGGCCAAGGGCGAGGACGCGAAGATCTCCATCCGCAGCGTCCGCCGCAAGGCCAAGGAGACGCTGGACAAGCTCGTCAAGGACGGCGAGAGCGGCGAGGACGAGGTGCGCCGCGCGGAGAAGGAGCTGGACGACACCACGGCGAAGTACGTGGCGCAGGTCGACGAGCTGCTCAAGCACAAGGAAGCGGAGCTGCTGGAGGTCTGACCTCCGCGGAGCTCCCGCGCACCTGATGTGTCCTGGCCGGACCCTGCGCGTCCGGGCCGGACCGCCGCACGTTCCCCCCGGCCGACCACCAACCTGACGACGACGCGAGGCGACGTTCCGTGAACGATTCTTCCTGGGGCGCTTCGCCACGCGCCGGTCACGCGGCGGGTTCCGCCACGGAGCCCGGGGTCAGGAGGAAGATCTCCACCATGCCACCGCCACCGTCCGCGCCGCCCCAGGACCCACCGCCGGCCGCGAAGAAGTCCGCCGGGCGCGACCTGCGGGCGGCGATAGGGGTCGGTGTCGGCCTCGGTGCGGTGGTCGTGGCGGCGCTGTTCGTGGTCAAGGCGGTCTTCGTCGGGATCGTCGTGGTCGCGGTGGTCGTCGGGCTGTGGGAGCTGACCTCCCGGCTCGCCGAGCGCAAGCAGATCCACGCGCCGCTGGTCCCGCTGGCGGTCGGCGGCACCGCGATGGTGATCGCCGGGTACGTCCGCGGTGCCGACGGCGCGTGGATCGCGATGGCGCTCACCGCGCTCGCGGTGCTGGTCTGGCGGATGGCCACCCCGCCCGAGGACTACCTGCGGGACGTCACCGCGGCCGTGTTCGCCGCGTTCTACGTGCCGTTCCTCGCCACGTTCGTGGTCATGATGCTCGCCGCCGACGACGGTCCGCGGCGGGTGCTGGTCTTCCTGCTGCTCACCGTGATCAGCGACACCGGCGCCTACGCGGTCGGCTGGCGCTTCGGCAGCCACAAGCTCGCGCCCCGGATCAGCCCCGGCAAGACCCGCGAGGGCCTGGTCGGCGCGATCAGCTTCGCGATGGTCGTCGGCGCCCTGCTCATGCAGTACTTCATCGACGGCGGCCACTGGTGGCAGGGCCTGCTCCTGGGCCTGGCCGCGGCGGTCAGCGCCACCCTCGGCGACCTCGGCGAGTCCATGATCAAACGCGACCTCGGCATCAAGGACATGGGCACCCTCCTCCCGGGCCACGGCGGCATCATGGACCGCCTCGACTCCCTCCTCCCCACCGCCCCCGTCGTCTGGCTCCTCCTCGTCTCCTTCGTCGGCCAGGGCTGACCCCCGCCTCCCGGCCCCGTCCCGGCCGCGCGCAGCACGAACGGCGCACCGCGCGGAGTCTGCGACACTGGTAGGCATCATGCCTGTACCCGGAGAACTGACGTTTGCCGTGCCGCGCGGGGCCAAGAAGCCGCCGCGGCATCTTGCTGATCTTTCGCCCGCGGAGCGGAGGGAGGCGGTGGCGGCGCTGGGGGAGAAGCCGTTCCGGGCGAAGCAGTTGTCGCAGCACTACTTCGCGCGCTACGCGGACGATCCGGCGACGTGGACGGACATTCCGGCGGCGGCCCGGGGGAAGCTGGCCGGCGACCTGCTGCCGGAGCTGATGACGGTGGTGCGGCACGCCTCGTGCGACGACGGGGAGACCCGCAAGACGCTGTGGCGGCTCTTCGACGGGACGCTCGTCGAGTCGGTGCTGATGCGGTACCCGGACCGGGTGACGATGTGCATCTCGTCGCAGGCCGGCTGCGGGATGAACTGCCCGTTCTGCGCGACCGGCCAGGCGGGCCTGGACCGCAACCTGTCGACGGCCGAGATCGTGCACCAGATCGTCGCCGGGATGCGGTCCCTGCGCGACGGCGACGTGCCCGGCAGCGCGGCCGGCGCCCCGGACCGGCTGTCGAACATCGTCTTCATGGGCATGGGCGAGCCGCTCGCGAACTACCGCCGGGTCGTCGACGCGATCCGGCGCCTGACCGATCCGGCGCCCGACGGGCTGGGGCTGTCGCAGCGCGGCATCACCGTCTCCACCGTCGGCCTGGTCCCGGCCATGCACCGCTTCGCCGACGAGGGCTTCAAATGCCGCCTCGCGGTGTCCCTGCACGCCCCCGACGACGAGCTGCGCGACACCCTCGTGCCGGTCAACACCCGCTGGAAGGTCCGCGAGGTGCTCGACGCCGCCTGGCACTACGCCGACGTCTCCGGCCGCCGCGTCTCCATCGAGTACGCCCTGATCCGCGACGTCAACGATCAGGCGTGGCGCGCCGACCGGCTCGGCCGGCTGCTGAAGAACCACCGGGTGCACGTGAACCTGATCCCGCTCAACCCCACCCCCGGCTCCAAGTGGACCGCCTCCCGGCCGGAGGACGAGCGGGCGTTCGTGGCCGCACTGGAGGCGCACGGCGTGCCGGTGACCGTCCGCGACACCCGCGGCCAGGAGATCGACGGGGCCTGCGGTCAGCTCGCCGCCTCCGCACGCTGATACGGTGCGCTGGTGTGTTCGTCGTACCAACGGCATGCATGGCAGCGTGACAAGCACGACCGCAGAACCGCAGGACAAGTGAACATCCGACAGGGGAGCGCCTGAGACGGCGCTGAGAGTGCGGCTGGGACCCGATCCGACGGCAGGACCGTCGAGGGACCCAGGCCGCAGACCCTCCCACCTGATCCGGGTCATACCGGCGTAGGGAGTCACACAGTGAACAGCACCATCCGTCGGCGTGCCATCGGCGCGCTCGTCCTCGCCACCGCCGGCGCCACCGTCCTCGCCGGCTGCGGCTCGAGCTCCGGCTCCGGTTCCGGCTCCTCCTCGGCCGCCGGCAAGCCCTCCAAGACCGTCACCCTGGTCAGCCACGACTCGTTCGCCGCCTCCTCCTCGGTGCTCGCGCAGTTCACCAAGGAGACCGGCTACACCGTCAAGGTGCTGCGCGGCGGCGACGCGGGCGCCGCGGTCAACCAGGCCATCCTCACCAAGGACCACCCGCGCGGCGACGTCTTCTTCGGCGTCGACAACACCCTGCTCTCCCGCGCCCTGAGCAACGGCCTGTTCGACTCCTACACCGCCAAGGGCCTGGACCAGGTCGCCGCGGACGTGCAACTGGACGCCGCCAAGCACCGCGTGACGCCGATCGACTCCGGCGACGTGTGCGTCAACTACGACCGCGCCTACTTCACCTCCCACCACCTCGCGCCGCCGCAGACCTTCGCCGACCTGGTCAAGCCGCAGTACAAGAACCTGCTCGTCACCGAGAACGTCTCCACCTCCTCCCCGGGGCTCGCCTTCCTGCTGGGCACCGCCGCCACCTACGGCGACTCCGGCTGGCAGGCGTACTGGAAGAAGCTGAAGGCCAACGGCGTGCAGGTCGTCGACAGCTGGGAGCAGGCGTACGACAACGCCTTCTCCGGGTCGGCCGCCGGCAAGAAGGCCAAGGGCAGCAAGCCGCTGGTCGTCTCCTACGCCTCCAGCCCACCCGCCGAGGTGGTCGGCGTCACCCCGCAGCCCGCGCAGTCGCCCGTCGGGGTGGCCACCGGCACCTGCTTCCGCCAGATCGAGTTCGCCGGGCTGCTGCACGGCGCGAAGAACCCCGCCGGCGCCAAGGCGTTCATCGACTTCATGCTCAGCCGGACCTTCCAGCAGGACATGCCGCTCCAGATGTACGTCGACCCGGTCGTGAAGGGCGCGGTCGAACCCGAGGTGTTCACCAAGTACGGCGCGAAGGTCCCGCACCCCACGACGCTGGCGCCCGACAAGATCGCCGCGAAGCGGGACGACTGGGTGAAGTCGTGGAACTCGATCGTCCTGTAGCGCCGCGGGAGGGAGCGCCGCGGGAGGGAGCGCCGCGGGAGGGAGCGCCGAAGAACGGGCTGCCGCGCAAGGCCGCACCGCGCAACGCCGCGCCGCGGGCCGACTCCCACCGCGGTAGCCGCCGCGTCCTCACCGGAGCGGCCCTGGCCGCACTGCCGCTGGCGTTCTTCGCCGCCTTCTTCGCCTACCCCGTGGCGGCGATCGTCGGCCGCGGTCTGCACGAGGGCGGCCGCTGGCAGCTCGGCCGGATCGGCGACGTCCTCGGCGACGGCTCGGTCCGGCACGTGCTGTGGTTCACCTGCTGGCAGGCGGCCGCCTCCACCGCGCTGACCCTGGTGGTCGCCCTGCCGGGGGCGTACGCCTTCGCGCGGCTGGACTTCCCCGGCAAGCGGCTGCTGCGGGCCGTGGTCACGGTGCCGTTCGTGCTGCCGACCGTCGTCGCGGGCTCGGCGTTCCTCGCGCTGCTGGGGCAGGGCGGCTTCACCGACAGCCTGTTCGGGGTGCGCCTGGACACCTCGGTGTGGGCGATCCTCATTGCGCACGTCTTCTTCAACTACGCCGTGGTCGTCCGCACCGTCGGCGGCCTGTGGGCCCAGCTCGACCCGCGCCAGGAGGAGGCCGCCCGCATGCTCGGCGCGGGCCGCCTCGCCGCCTGGCGCCGCGTCACCCTGCCCGCGCTCGGGCCTGCCGTCGCGGCCGCCGGGGTGATGGTCTTCCTGTTCACCTTCACCTCCTTCGGCGTCATCCAGATCCTCGGCGGCCCCACCCGCGCCACCCTGGAGGTCGAGATCTACCGGGAGACCGCCGAGATCTTCGACCTGCCCACCGCGGCCGTGCTCACCCTGCTCCAGTTCGCCGCCGTGGCCGCGATCCTGGCCGTGCACGCCTGGACCACCCGGCGTGGGGAGTCCGCGCTGCGCCTGGTCGACCCGGCCGGCACCGCGCACCGCCCGCGCGGCCGGGGCGAACGCGCGCTGCTGGCCGCCGTCCTCGCCTCGGTCGCGCTGCTGATCCTGCTGCCGCTCGGCGTGCTCGCCGCCCGCTCCTTCGACGGCCCGAACGGCTACGGCCTGGCCTTCTACCGCGCGCTCGGCACCACCGGCGGCGACGGCACCTTCCTCGTCCCACCGTTGCGGACCGTCTGGAACTCGGTGCGCTACGCGGCCGCCGCCACCGTGATCGCCCTGGTCGTCGGCGGGCTGGCCGCGGCCGCCCTGACCCGCCGCGGCGGCCGGCTGATGCGCGGGTTCGACGGGCTGATGATGCTGCCGCTGGGCACCTCCGCGGTCACCGTCGGCTTCGGCTTCCTGATCGCCCTCGACAAGCCGCCGCTGGACCTGCGGGACTCCTGGCTGCTGGTGCCGCTGGCCCAGGCGCTGGTCGGCGCGCCGTTCGTGGTGCGGGTGATGCTGCCGGTGCTGCGGGCCGTCGACGAACGGCTGCGGGAGGCCGCGGCGATGCTGGGCGCCTCCCCGCTGCGGGTCTGGCGCGAGGTCGAACTCCCGCTGGTACGGCGGGCCCTGGGCATCGCGGCCGGGTTCGCGTTCGCCGTCTCGCTCGGCGAGTTCGGCGCCACGGTCTTCATCGCCCGCCCCGACAGCCCCACCCTGCCGGTCGCCGTCGCCCGCCTGCTCGGCCGGGCCGGCGAGATGAACTACGGCCAGGCGATGGCGCTGAGCACCATCCTCATGGTGGTCTGCGCGGCCAGCCTGCTGATCCTGGAGTACCCGCTGTCGGAGAGGTCGCGATGACCGGCACCCTGCTGCGCGTGGACGCGGCCACCGTACGGTTCGGGGCGCGCGCCGCGCTGGACGAGGTGAGCGTGGACGCGGCCGCGCACGAGATCGTCTGCGTGCTCGGGCCGTCCGGCAGCGGCAAGTCCACCCTGCTGCGCACCGTCGCCGGGCTCCAGGCGCTCGACGGCGGCCGGGTGCTGCTGGACGGCGCCGACCAGCGGGGCGTGCCCGCGCACCACCGCGGGGTCGGGCTGATGTTCCAGGACCACCAGCTCTTCCCGCAGCGCGACGTCGGCGGCAACGTGGCGTTCGGGCCGCGCATGCACGGGATGCCGCGCCAGGACCGCGAGCGGCGGACCGCCGAACTGCTGGACCTGGTGGGGCTGCCCGGCGCCGCGGCCCGCCCCGTCGCCACCCTCTCCGGCGGCGAGCAGCAGCGGGTCGCGCTGGCCCGCGCCCTCGCGCCCGAGCCGCGGCTGCTGATGCTCGACGAGCCGCTCGGCCAGCTCGACCGCTCCCTGCGCGAACGGCTGGTGGTCGAACTGCGCCGGCTGTTCGGGCAGTTGGGCACCACCGTGCTGGCCGTCACGCACGACCAGGGGGAGGCGTTCGCGCTCGCGGACCGGGTGGTGGTGATGCGCGACGGGCGAATCGTGCGCAGCGGTACACCCCTCGAGGTGTGGCAGCAGCCCGGCTCGGAGTTCGTGGCCCGCTTCCTGGGGTTCGACAACATCACCGACGCCGTGGTCAGCGGTGGTGTCGCGGTGACCGCCTGGGGCAAGCTCGCCGTCCCCGACGGCACCCCCGACGGCGAGCACCGCCTGCTCGTGCGGCCCTCGGGCGTACGGCTCGGGCCGGCCGACGGCGCCGGACCGCGCTGCGAGGTGGTCTCGCGGACCTTCCGCGGCGGCCACGTGGGAGTGCTGCTCCAGCCCGCGCAGGGGCCCGCCCTCGAAGCGGAGTGCGCGCTGCGCGACGCGCCGGAGATCGGCGCCCGGGTGGGCGCGGTGTTCGCCCCCGAGGACGTCGTCGTCCTCGCCCGCTCCGCCGTACGGGCCGCTCCCGGCGAACGCCCGGCCGCGGGGTGAGGCGGGCTACGCGCTGAGGCGGGCCAGCGCCGCGGGCACCTCGTCGACGCTGTCGACCAGGGTGATGCGCGCGCTCATGGGCCGGCCGTCGGCGAGGGCCTGGAGCAGCGGCCAGACGGGCAGCTCGGCGGTCCAGTGGGCGTGGTCGACCAGGACCATGGGGGCCGGGTCGCCGTGCGAGCCGTAGTAGTTGGCGGTGGCGGCGTCGAAGACCTCCTGGACGGTGCCGGCGGCGCCCGGAAGGAAGACGGCGCCGGCGGTGCAGCGCGTCAGGAGCCCGTCCTCACGGGTGGCGTTCGCGAAGAACTTCGCGATGTGCGCGGCGAACGGGTTGGGCGGCTCGTGGCCGTAGAACCAGGTGGGCAGGCCGTAGGAGGGCCCGCCGTCCGGCCAGCGCTCGCGCACCTCGAAGGCGGTGGACGCCCAGGCGTCGACGGAGGGCGCGAAGGACGGGGTGCCCGCGAGGACGTCGAGCGCCTTGCCGAGCATCACGTCGTCGTACGCGGCCGCGTACGCCCCGAAGTTCGCCGCCTCCATCGCGCCCGGGCCGCCGCCGGTCGCCACGGTCAGCCCGGCGGTGGCCAGCGCGCGGCCCAGCCGGGCGGCGCCCGCGTACGCCGGGGTGCCGCGCTCCATGGCGTGCCCGCCCAGCACGCCCACCACCTGCTCGCCGCCGAGCTGCTCGTCCAGGGCGTCGGAGACCGCGTCGTCGTGGATGGAGCGCAGCATGGAGGCGAACACGTCGCGCTCGGCGGCGGTCCGCAGCCACCAGTCGTACGTCAGCGCGTCCGGTGTCGCGCCGTAGCCGCTCTCGGCCACGCCCGCGTACAGCTCCTCGGGCCGGTAGGGCGCCGCGCGGTAGGGGTCGAAGGGCAGGCCGGGCACCGGAGGGAAGACCAGCGCGCCGCCGGCCCGCACCTGGGCCAGCGCCTGCGGTTCCATCGGGCAGCCGAGGAAGACCGCCTGCGAGGTGTCGGTGACCAGCAGCGCGAAGGTGCGGGAGGTCAGGTCCACCGCCCGCACCCGGCAGTCCGCGAAGGACCCGCCGAGCGCGACCGCGTCGAACTCCTCCAGCGTCTCCACCTCGCGGGTCCGGCGGACGCCCTCCGGCGCGGCGCCGGAGGGCGCCTTCGGCGGCTCGGGCGGCACCGGGCCGCGGTACGGGCCGGCCGCGGGACGCGGCAGCCGCGGACGGGAGGGACGGGGCGAGTCTGGGGAGGTAGGCGCTGCCACGCGAGCACGATAGCGCGCCGAGGTCGGCGCCGGGCCGCCGCGAAGAGGGACACCGGCGGCGCGCCGTTGACGCGGCGCCGCGTGCGGGAGGACCGCGCGCGGCGCCGGGGACGGATCGGGACGGGGAGGGGCCACGGGCCGGGACGGGGACGGGTTACGGGCCGGGAAGGGGAGGGGCTACGGGCCGGGACGGGGACGGGTTACGGGCCGGGAAGGGGACGGGCTACGGACCGGGAAGGGGGCGGGTTACGGGCCGGGAAGGGGACGGGCTACGGACCGGGAGAGGAAGCGCTAGGGCGTCGGCGAGAGCGCCGCGACCAGCAGGGCCGGCACCAGGAACGCGACCGCCAGCACGCCGGCCCGTACCGCCGCCGACGCGCGCAGCACCGCGGCGGGCGCCGCGAGTTCGCGCAGCGCGGCCCGCGCGGACGCGCGCGCGGCGTGGGACTCCCGCGCGGCCAGCGCGGCCGAGGCCAGCACGCACATGCAGATCAGCAGCACCGCGAAGGTGGTGACCGGCCCGAGGCTGCGGCCGCTGTCCTGGTGCAGGCCGTAGCCGGCCACCAGCGCCGCCACGGTCGCCGAGAGCAGGCCGAGCGGGCGGCCGAGCCGCCGCGCCTCGTGCTGGAGCCCGCGCCCGGCCAGCAGCCGCAGCCCGCCGGGCCGGTAGGCGGCGAGCAACCGCCCGCAGGCGTGGACCAGTCCGGGGCCGGCCAGCACCAGCCCGGCGGCGGTGAGCACCCAGCCGCCGACCGCGGCCGGCGCCATCGCGCCCAGGCCGCTGGGCAGCGGGAAGGTGTGCCGGTCGGGGGCCGTCGCCTCGAGCGCCAGCCCGACGGCGATCAGCGCGACGCCCCACGGGAGCCCGGCGGGCACCTGCTCGTCCGGTTCGATCGCGCCCGCGTCCGGGCCGCCCGGGCGGGCACGGCCCCGGTCCGGCCGCTGCCCGTCCGTCCGCCGTCCGTCGGGGCGCTGCTCGGTGCGCAGCCGTGCCGCGCTCGCGGCGCCCGCCGCCAGCGGGACCAGGGCCAGCAGCGTGACCGCCCCGGCGAGCGGCAGGCTGTGGCCCGCCGCCAGGAGCCCGGGGCCGACGCCGTGGTAGGGCACACCGGTCACGTCGCCGCGCAGTTGGAGGAAGACCAGCAGCGCCAGCACGCTGCCGCACGCGCACACCAGGGTCACCGTCGCCGCGGCGAGCAGCACCAGGCCGTTCCGGCCCAGGCCGACCGCGGTGAGCCCGGCCCGGGGCCAGCCGGTCGACTGGGCGCGGCCCACCGCGACCGCCAGCTGCACGCTGACGATCGCCGGCACCACGCACCAGCCGAGGCGTACCACCGTGTGCGAGGCGCCGCCCGGGTGGGCCAGCGCCCAGCCGAGGGCCGCCAGCAGCAGCAGTCCGGTGCCGCACGACGCGAGGGCGGCCAGTACCCACCGGCCGAGCGCCGCCGGACTCGCCCCGCGCAGCAGCCGCAGGCTCAGCACCGGCCGCACCCCCCGCGGCCGGCCGCGCTCCGCCCGGGGCGCGGGCGCCGTACGCGGGCGTTCATACGCTGGCCGGGCGGGGAGCGGCCAGGTCCGGGTTCTGCCCCGTCCCCTTGCCCTTGCCCTGGGCCGGCCCCTTGCCCTGGGCGGCGCCCTGGCCCGAGTTCTGCTCCGGCGCGGCGGTCACCACGCGGCCGTCGGCGAAGGGCACGGTCCGGTCGGCGTGCGCGGCGATGTCGGGGTCGGCCGTGGCCAGCACGACGGTGATGCCGTGGGAGCGGGCCGCGCTGGTGAGGGTGCGCAGCACGTGCGCCCGGTCGTCGCGGTGCAGCGTCGCGGTCGGCTCGTCGGCGAAGACCACGGCCGGGCCGGTGACCAGCGCGCGGGCCACGGCGATGCGCTGGCGCTGCGCGGCGGACAGCCCGGCCGGCCGGCTGCGGGCGACGTCGCCGATGTCGAGGCGCTCCAGCCACTCGCGGGTGGCGGTCCGCGCGGTCCGGCTGCTCTCGCCGCGCAGCAGCAGCGGCAGGGCGGCGTTCTCCCACACGTTCAGCTCGGGCAGCAGGTGCGGGTCGGTGCCGACCCAGCCGAACCGGTCGCGGCGCAGCCGCTCGCGGGCGGGGTCGGGCAGCGTGTGCACCGGGCCGCTGTTGAACCAGACCTCGCCCTCGTCGGGGACGAGCTGTCCGGAAAGGCAGCGCAGCAGCGTCGACTTGCCCGCGCCGCGCGGTCCGGCGAGCGCGAGGATCTCCCCGGCCCGCACGCTGACCGACACGCCGAGCAGCGCGGGCGAGCCCTGGTAGGAGTGACGCAGGGCGCGAGCCCAGAGCACGTCGTTGTCGGGCGGGGCCTCCATGCCGTACCTCCGCGGATCGCGAGTTCACCCGGGCAACGAGCCCGGGACGTGTCCGGTCACTGCTCGGCACGCTATGCGCGGCCGCCGCGCTCGCCCCGCAGGCGCCCCCGCGAACCCCCCGATCGGCGCAGCCCGCCCCCTGCCGGGCGGCAGGGGGCGGGCTGCGGTCCGTGCTCAGCGGCCGGCGGCCGGTCAGAGCTTCGTCCACGCCTCCTTGAGCACGCCGCGCAGGATGGACTCGATCTCGTCGAAGAGCGGCTGCTCGGCGATGAGCGGCGGGGCGAGCTGGATCACCGGGTCGCCGCGGTCGTCGGCGCGGCAGTACAGCCCGTTGTCGAAGAGCGCCTTGGACAGGAAGCCGTACAGCACGCGCTCGGTCTCCTCGTCGGTGAACGTCTCCTTGGTCGCCTTGTCCTTGACCAGCTCGATGCCGTAGAAGAAGCCGTTGCCGCGCACGTCGCCGACGATCGGCAGGTCCCGCAGCTGGTCGAGGGTGGCGCGGAAGGCCGCCTCGTGGTCCAGCACGTGCTGGTTGAGCCCCTCGCGCTCGAAGATGTCGAGGTTGGTGAGGGCCACGGCCGCCGAGACGGGGTGGCCGGCGAAGGTGTAGCCGTGCAGGAAGGTGTTGCCGTCGCGGTAGAACGGCTCGGCGAGCCGGTCGGAGACGACGCACGCGCCGATCGGGGAGTAGCCGGAGGTCATGCCCTTGGCGCAGGTGATCATGTCGGGCACGTAGTCGAACTTGTCGCAGGCGAACATGGTGCCCAGCCGCCCGAACGCGCAGATCACCTCGTCGGAGACGAGCAGCACCCCGTACCGGTCGCAGATCTCGCGGACCCGCTGGAAGTAGCCGGGCGGCGGCGGGAAGCAGCCGCCGGCGTTCTGCACCGGTTCGAGGAAGACCGCGGCCACGGTGTCGGGGCCCTCGAAGAGGATCTCCTGCTCGATCTGGTCGGCGGCCCAGCGGCCGAACGCCTCCGGGTCGTCGCCGTGGATCGGGGCGCGGTAGATGTTGGTGTTGGGCACCTTGCGGGCGCCGGGCACCAGCGGTTCGAACGGGGCCTTGAGCGCGGGCAGTCCGGTGATGGACAGGGCGCCCTGCGGGGTGCCGTGGTAGGCGACCGCCCGCGAGATCACCTTGTACTTGGTGGGGTTGCCGGTCAGCTTGTGGTACTGCTTCGCCAGCTTCCAGGCGGTCTCCACCGCCTCGCCGCCGCCGGTGGTGAAGAAGACCTTGTTCAGGTCGCCGGGCGCGTACCCGGCCAGCCGCTCGGCGAGCTCGACCGCCTTGGGGTGGGCGTAGCTCCAGATCGGGAAGAAGGCCAGCTCCTGCGCCTGCTTGTAGGCGGTCTCGGCGAGTTCGTGGCGTCCGTGCCCGGCCTGCACCACGAACAGCCCGGACAGGCCGTCGATGTAGCGCTTGCCGCGCGCGTCGTAGATGGACGCGCCCTCGCCGCGGACGATGGTCGGCACCGGGGCGTCCTGGTAGTCCGACATGCGGGTGAAGTGCATCCACAGGTGGTCGTAGGCGGACTTCGACTGGTCGGGCTGCTCGGCGTGCGAAGCGGTCATGGCTATCTGGTTCCCCAGGTGTAGGTCTGCTTGCGGAGCTTGAGGTAGACGAAGGTCTCGGTGGTGCGGACGCCCGGCAGCGCGCGGATGCGCTTGTTGATCATCTCCAGCAGGTGGTCGTCGTCCTCGCAGACGATCTCCACCAGCAGGTCGAACGAGCCGGCGGTGAGCACCACGTACTCGACCTCGTCGAGGGCCGCGAGCGCGTCGGCGACCGGCTCGAGGTCGCCCTCGATGTTGACGCCGACCATCGCCTGGCGGCGGAAGCCGACGGTGAGCGGGTCGGTCACCGCGACGATCTGCATCACGCCCTGGTCCAGCAGCTTCTGCACCCGCTGGCGCACCGCGGCCTCGGACAGCCCCACCGCCTTGCCGATCGCCGCGTACGGGCGGCGCCCGTCCTCCTGGAGCTGTTCGATGATCGCCTTCGAGACCGCGTCTATCGAGGCGGAGGCGCCGTTCATGTCACGAGTGGCCACGCGCACCACTGTGCAGGAGAGGTCGACGGTCCCGCAAGCCCCGCACGATGAATTCCGTTGTGTTAAGCCGCCTGCAACACTGAATCGGTTGTTGTAGCCCGGCGGGCGTGTCGAATACGGCAGTCCTGGCGTTAAGCTGGGCGGCGTCTCACTACATGGACACGAACCGGATGGACCAGGGAGCAAGCGCCGTGACCGAACTCCGTACTCTGCGCAACCACATCGACGGAGAATTCCGCGACGCCGCCGACGGGCGCACCACCGAGGTGGTCAGTCCGGTCACCGGCCGGGCGTACGCGACCGCGCCGCTGTCCGGCAGGGCCGACGTCGACGCGGCGATGGCCGCCGCCCGGGCGGCCTTCCCCGGCTGGCGCGACACCACGCCCGCCGAGCGGCAGAAGGCGCTGCTGAGGATCGCCGACGCCATCGAGGCGCGCGCGGACGAACTGGTCGCGGTGGAGAGCGAGAACACCGGCAAGCCGCTCGCGCTCACCGCGAGCGAGGAGGTCCCGCCGATGGTGGACCAGATCCGGTTCTTCGCCGGCGCCGCCCGGCTGCTGGAGGGCCGCTCGGCCGGCGAGTACATGGAGGGCCTGACCTCGATCGTGCGGCGCGAGCCGGTCGGGGTGTGCGCGCAGGTCGCGCCGTGGAACTACCCGATGATGATGGCGGTGTGGAAGTTCGCCCCGGCGATCGCGGCGGGCAACACCGTGGTGCTCAAGCCCTCCGACACCACCCCGGCCTCCACCGTGCTGCTCGCCGAGATCATCGCCGGGGTGCTGCCCAAGGGCGTGTTCAACGTGGTCTGCGGCGACCGCGACACCGGCCGGCTGATGGTCGAGCACCCGGTGCCGGCGATGGCGTCCATCACCGGCTCGGTCCGGGCCGGCATCGAGGTCGCCGGGTCCGCCGCCAAGGACGTCAAGCGGGTGCACCTGGAACTGGGCGGCAAGGCGCCGGTGGTGGTCTTCGACGACCTCGACAGCCAGGCGCTCGCCAAGGCCGCCGAGGACATCGCCCTCGCCGGGTTCTTCAACGCCGGCCAGGACTGCACCGCCGCCTGCCGGGTGCTCGTGCAGGAGGGCGTGCGCGAGGAGTTCACCGCGGCGCTGGCCAAGGCCGCCGCCGCCACCAGGACCGGCCTGCCCGACGACGAGGACGTGCTCTTCGGCCCGCTCAACAACGCCAACCAGCTCGCCCAGGTCGCCGGGTTCGTCGACCGGCTGCCCGCGCACGCCAAGGTCGAGGCCGGCGGCCACCGGGTCGGCGAGGAGGGCTACTTCTACGCGCCCACCGTCGTCTCCGGGCTGCGGCAGGACGACGAGGCGGTGCAGCGCGAGGTGTTCGGCCCGGTCATCACCGTCCAGTCGTTCACCGACGAGGAGCAGGCGGTCACCTGGGCCAACGACGTGGACTACGGCCTGGCCTCCTCGGTGTGGACCAAGGACCACGGCCGGGCGATGCGGATGTCGAAGAAGCTCGACTTCGGCTGCGTGTGGATCAACACCCACATCCCGCTGGTCGCCGAGATGCCGCACGGCGGGTTCAAGCAGTCCGGCTACGGCAAGGACCTGTCCGCGTACGGCTTCGAGGACTACACCCGCATCAAGCACGTCATGACCTCGCTGGAGGCGTGAGCGCGAACGCCGCCGGCGGCCGGTGCGCACCGAGGAGTGCGGACCGGCCGCCGGCGCGTCACGGCCACGCGCCGCGTACGGTGCCCGGGCCGCGTACGGTGCCCGGGCACCGTACGGTGCTCAGGCCGCCTTCGCGCGCAGCCGCAGCAGCACCTCCGGACGGTTGGTGGTGACCGCGTCCACCCCGGCCGCGACCAGGCGGGACATCGAGCGGCGCCAGTCGGCGGTCCAGGCGGCGACCAGCAGCCCGCGGTCGTGCGCCCACGCCACCGTCGCCGGATCGGCCAGCCCGAAGCGGAGGTTGAGCCAGCGCGGGGCGAGGCCGTCCAGCAGCGCGTCGGCCGGGCGCGCGGACGTCGTCCAGGTCATCGCGATCTCGGCGGCGGGCTCCAGGGCCCGCACCTGGCGCATCGCGGCCAGCTTCCCGCAGTAGTAGACCCGGTCCGCCGCACCCGCCTCCCGTACCGCCCGGACGGCCGCGGGCGCCTGGTCGGCCTCGGTCAGGTCGATCAGCATCCGTGTCCGGTCCGGGCCGGCCAGCAGCTCGGCGAGCGCGGCCGCGAAGGACGGCACCCCGCCGCCGGTCGCCTCGGCCACCTCGTCGTAGGCCAGCGAGGCCACCGGCGCCACGACGCCCCACAGCCGCTCCAGCGTCGGGTCGTGCAGCAGCACCGGCACGCCGTCCCGGGTGAGGCGGACGTCCACCTCCACGACGTCCGCGCCCTTGCGCAGCGCCGAACGCACCGACGGCAGCGTGTTCTCGCGGTGGGCGTAAGGGTCGCCCCTGTGGGCGACGACCGTTACCCGGCGCCCAGGGCGCGCGGCCACGGCGTCAGCCCCGCGCGGAGGGGACGCCGGGACCGCCCGCGGCGGCGCCGTAGGACAGCGTGTAGGCGTCGATCTCCGCCGCCAGCCGCGCCTTGCCCGCCGGTTCCAGGAAGGACGCGTGCACCGCGTTCTTCGCCAGCTCCGCGACCCCCGCGCGGTCCAGCCCCAGCAGCCGGGCGGCCACCGCGTACTCGGTGTTCAGGTCGGTGCCGAACATCGGCGGGTCGTCGCTGTTGACGGTGACCAGCACGCCCGCCTCGGCCATCCGCCGGATCGGGTGCTCCTCGATGTCGGTCACCACCCGGGTGGCGATGTTGGAGGTCGGGCAGACCTCCAGCGGGATGCGGTGCTCGGCGAGGTGGTCCAGCAGCCGGGGGTCCTGCACGGCGCTGGTGCCGTGGCCGATCCGCTCGGCGCCCAGCACGTTCAGGGCGTCCCAGATCGTCTGCGGCCCGGTGGCCTCCCCGGCGTGCGGCACGCTGTGCAGCCCGGCCGCCCTGGCCCGGTCGAAGTACGGCTTGAACTGCGGGCGCGGCACCCCGATCTCGGGCCCGCCCAGGCCGAAGGAGACCAGGCCCTCCGGGCGCAGGTCCAGCGCCAGGTGCGCGGTCTGCTCCGCCGAGGCCAGGCCCGCCTCGCCGGGGATGTCGAAGCACCAGCGCAGCACCACGCCCAACTCCGCCTCCGCGGCCTTGCGCGCGTCCTCGATCGCCTCCATGAACGCCTGCTCGGGGATGCCCCGGTTCGTCGAGGAGTAGGGCGTCACGGTCAGCTCGGCGTAGCGGATCTGCTGCCGGGACATGTCCCGCGCGACCTCGTACGTCAGCAGCCGGATGTCCTCGGCGTCGCGGATCAGGTCCACCACGGACAGGTAGACCTGGATGAAGTGGGCGAAGTCCCGGAAGGTGAAGTAGTCGGCGAGCGCGGCCGGGTCGGCGGGCACCTTGGAGTCCGGGTGCCGCGCGGCCAGGGCGGAGACGATCCGCGGGGAGGCGGAGCCGACGTGGTGGACGTGGAGTTCGGCCTTCGGCAGCCCGGCGATGAAGGCGTCCAGCCCGGTGCCGGGTGCGGTGCCGGGCGCAGTGGCGGGTGCGGCGGCGGGGGCGCTGCCCGCGGGGGCGGTCCCGGCGGCGGGGGAGGGGCCGGGTGCGGTCTCGGGCATGCGGGGTTCCTCCGGTGGGACGTGCGGGACGGCCGGGGCGCCGGCCGGTGCCGTTCATCGTAATCCGCGCGCCCGCCCGTCCCGAGGGCCGCGCCGGGGCGGGGGGAGAAGGCGCGGCCGGCGGCCGGCGCGTGGCTGTTCACGCGCGCTTCGGGCTGATCGGTGCGATGAACGGACAGGGCACAGAATCCGTCGATTAACCAAAAGGCAACAACGGAATCCCTTGTTGGAGGCGGCTGGCTCTGCCAGGATCAGCGATCAATCCAGGCTTTGACCACGCTGGTACATGGATTCGCGACCCCGGCGGGGTGTCCCGGCCCGAGCGGGCCGGTCCATCCGGCCGCCCCGGCCCACCCGCCCGGCGCCACCCGGCCGAACCCTCGGAAGGGCACCACCCATGGAGCAGTTCGAGACCCTCTCCCCGCCCCAGCGTGCCGCCATGGCGCGCAGCATGACCAGGCGGCGGGCCGCGCTCGCCCGCCGCTCGCTGCTGCGGGTCGCCGGGCTCGGCGCCGTGGCCGGCGCCGGCCTCACCGGCTGCGGCATCCCCGCGGCCGGCCGCAAGGGCGAGACCGCCTCCACCGACCACTCGGCGCAGGAGAAGGTGGTGGACTTCTCCAACTGGACCGAGTACATCGACGTCAGCGACGACGGCAAGCACCACCCGACGCTGGACGCCTTCACCAAGCGCACCGGCATCAAGGTCAAGTACACCGAGGACATCAACGACAACGTCGAGTTCTTCGGCAAGATCAAGCCGCAGCTCGCCGCCGGCCAGGACACCGGCCGCGACCTGATGGTGCTCACCGACTGGCTGGCCGGGCGGATGATCCGGCTCGGCTGGGTGCAGCAGCTGGACTCCGCCAACCTGCCGCACGCCTACGCCAACCTCGAACAGCGCTTCCGCAGCCCCGACTGGGACCCCGGGCGCGCCTACTCCTACCCCTGGCAGGGCATCAGCACCTGCATCGCCTACAACAAGAAGGCCACCGGCGGCCGGAAGGTCACCTCCGTCTCCCAGCTCCTCGACGACGGCTCGCTGAAGGGCAGGGTCGCCATGCTCTCGGAGATGCGCGACACCATCGGCATGACCCTGCTCGACATGGGAGAGCTGCCCGAGAAGGTCACCGACGACACCTTCGACGCGGCCGTCGCCCGCATCCAGAAGGCCGTCGACAGCCAGCAGATCCGGAAGTTCACCGGCAACGACTACACCGACGGCCTGAGCAAGGGCGACATCGCCGCCTGCGTCGCCTGGGCCGGCGACCTGGTCCAACTGCGTATCGACGACCCGGACATCGAGTACGTCTTCCCCGACTCCGGCTTCGTCTCCTCCACCGACAACCTGCTCATCCCCGACAAGGCGCGGCACAAGGCCAACGCGGAGCGGCTGATCGACTACTACTACGAGCCCGCGGTCGCCGCCCAGGTCTCGGCGTACATCAACTACGTGTGCCCGGTCGCCGGGGTGAAGCCGTACCTGGCGAAGATCGACCCGAAGCTGGCGAGCAACCCGCTGATCATCCCCGACGCGGCGATGGACGCCCGCGGCCACGCGTTCCGCTCGCTCAGCGACGCCGAGGACGCGCGGTACGAGGACAAGTTCGCCAAGCTCATCGGCGCCTGACCCCGGCCTGCACCCGCACCCCCCGAGGACACCCCATGACGACCCCCAGCACGAGCCCGAGCCCGAGCCCGCAGCCCTCCGCCGACGCCGTCCGCCTCACCGGGATCAGCAAGTCCTACGGCGCCTTCACCGCCGTCCACCCGCTCGACCTGGCCGTGCCGGCCGGCTCGTTCTTCGCGCTGCTCGGCGCCTCCGGCTGCGGCAAGACCACCACCCTGCGGATGATCGCCGGCCTGGAGGCCCCCTCCACCGGCGCGGTGCACCTCGGCGGCCAGGACGTCACCGCCCTGCCGCCGTACAAGCGCCCGGTCAACACCGTCTTCCAGAACTACGCGCTCTTCCCGCACCTGGACATCTACGAGAACGTGGCGTTCGGGCTGCGCCGGCGCGGCGTCAGGCCGGTGCGGGCGAAGGTCGGCGAGATGCTCGACCTGGTGCAGCTCGGCCCGCTGGCCCGGCGCCGCCCGCACCAGCTCTCCGGCGGCCAGCAGCAGCGCGTGGCGGTGGCGCGGGCCCTGATCAACCAGCCGAAGGTGCTGCTGCTGGACGAGCCGCTCGGCGCGCTGGACCTGAAGCTGCGCCGCCAGATGCAGCTCGAACTCAAGCGCATCCAGACCGAGGTGGGCATCACCTTCGTGCACGTCACGCACGACCAGGAGGAGGCCATGACGATGGCCGACACGGTCGCGGTGATGAACGCCGGGCGGGTCGAGCAGATGGGCGCGCCCGCCGACCTCTACGAGAACCCCGCCTCCACCTTCGTGGCGAACTTCCTGGGCACCTCCAACCTGATCGAGGCCGAGGTGGCCGGCGTCGCCGACGGCACCCTGCGGCTGGTGCGCGCCGGGCAGGAGCTGGCGATGCCCGCCGCCCGCTGCCGCACAAAGGCCGCCCGCGGCGACCGGGTGCTGGCCGGGGTCCGCCCGGAGAAGATCACCCTGACCCACCGCGACGACGCCGGGGAGGTGCCCGCCGGCCGCAACCGGATATCCGGCACGATCGCCGACTCCAGCTTCATCGGCGTCTCCACCCAGTACGTGGTCGACAGCCCGGTCGGCGCGGGCCTGGAGGTCTTCGTGCCGAACGTCGAGCGCGACACCCGGCTGGTGCCCGGGGCGCCCGTCGTCCTGCACTGGAACCCCGCGCACACCTTCGGGCTGGACGCCGGACAGGACATCGGCGCCGGGCTCGGCGCGGACCTGGACGAGGCGGCGCCGGGCACGGGGACGGGGCCAGCGACCGGGGCGGGCGGCACCGGGCGCACCGAGCCCGCCGAGGGGGCCGCCGTATGACCGCCGCCACCGAACCCCTGGCCACGCCCGCCCCGAAGGCGCCCCCGCCGCCCGAGGCGCTGCGCCGGGCCGCCGCGCGGCGGCGCCGCGTGCCCTATCTGCTGCTGCTCGCCGGGGTGGCCTGGCTGCTGGTCTTCTTCGTCGCCCCGATGGTGTACCAGGCGTCGACCTCGGTGCAGACCGGCACCCTGGAGGACGGCTTCAAGGTCACCTGGCACTTCGCCACCTACTGGGACGCGCTCAGCGAGTACTGGCCGCACTTCGTGCGCTCCCTGGCCTACGCCGCCATCGCCACCGCGCTGTGCCTGCTGATCGGCTACCCGCTGGCGTACACCATCGCCTTCCGCGCCGGCCGGTGGCGCAACGTGCTGCTGATCCTGGTGATCGCGCCGTTCTTCACCAGCTTCCTGATCCGCACCCTGGCCTGGGAGACGATCCTGTCCGACCAGGGCCCGGTGGTGTCCTTCCTCAACAGCGTGCACCTGCTGGACGTGACGTCCTGGCTGGGCGTCACCCAGGGCGACCGGGTGCTCGCCACCCCGCTGGCCGTCGTGTGCGGCCTGACCTACAACTTCCTGCCGTTCATGATCCTGCCGCTGTACACCTCGCTGGAACGCGTCGACGGGCGCCTGCACGAAGCGGCCGGCGACCTGTACGCCACCCCGTTCACCGTCTTCCGCAAGGTGACCTTCCCGCTGTCGATGCCCGGGGTGGTGGCCGGCACCCTGCTGACCTTCATCCCGGCCTCCGGCGACTACATCAACGCCGAGTTGCTGGGCTCCACCAACCAGCAGATGATCGGCAACGTCATCGAGTCGCAGTTCCTACGGGTCCTGGACTACCCGACGGCAGCCGCCCTGTCGTTCCTGCTGATGGCGGTCATCCTCGCCGTCGTCACCCTCTACATCCGCCGGGCCGGAACGGAGGAGCTGGTCTGATGCGCCTGATCCGCCGACTGCGCGCCAACCTCGTGGTGATCGCGGGCGTCCTCGCCCTGTGCTACCTGATCCTGCCGAACCTGGTGGTGCTCGCCTTCTCCTTCAACAAGCCCAAGAGCCGCTTCAACTACACCTGGAACCACTTCTCCACCGACGCCTGGCAGCACCCGTGCAGCGTCTCCGGCATGTGCGGCTCGCTCGGCCTGAGCCTGCGGATCGCCGTCTACGCCACACTCGCCGCCACCGTGCTGGGCACCATGACCGCCTTCGCGCTCGCCCGCTACCGCTTCCGCGGCCGCGCCGCCACCAACATGCTGATCTTCCTGCCGATGGCGATGCCCGAGGTGGTGATGGGCGCCTCGCTCGGCACCCTCTTCCTCAACATGCGCATCCGGTTCGGCTTCTGGACGATCCTCATCGCGCACATCATGTTCTGCCTGAGCTTCGTGGTCACCGCCGTCAAGGCCCGCGTGATGAGCATGGACCCGCGCCTGGAGCAGGCCGCCCAGGACCTGTACGCCACCCCGGCGCAGACCTTCCTGCGGGTCACCCTGCCGCTGGCCGCGCCGGGTATCGCGGCCGGCGCGCTGCTGTCGTTCGCGCTGTCCTTCGACGACTACATCATCACCAGCTTCAACGCGGGCAACTCCGTCACCTTCCCGATGTTCGTGTGGGGCTCGGCGCAGCGCGGCACCCCGGTGCAGGTCAACGTGATCGGCACCGCCATGTTCGTGCTCGCGGTGCTGCTGGTGCTGGCCGGGCAACTCGTCGGCGGCCGCCGGAAGGCGCGTGGCTGACATGGACCCCGCCCGCGCGCTCGCCGCCGCCCGCCCGGTGCCGTACTGGCTCGACGACCCGGCCCGGCCGGCCGCGCAGCCGGCGCTGGCCGGCGCGGAGCACTGCGACCTGCTGGTGGTCGGCGGCGGCTACAGCGGGCTGTGGACGGCGCTGCTGGCCAAGGAGCGCGACCCGGGCCGCGACGTGGTCCTCATCGAGGCGGGCCGGATCGGCTCGGCCGCCTCCGGCCGCAACGGCGGCTTCTGCGCGGCCAGCCTCACCCACGGCTTCGCAAACGGACTGGCCCGCTGGCCGGGGGAGTTCGCGGCGCTGGAGGACCTCGGCGCACGCAACCTCGACGCCATCGAGGCCGCCGTGCGGCGGTACGGCCTGGACTGCGAGTTCGAGCGGACCGGCGAGATCGACGTGGCCACCGCCCCCTACCAGGCCGAGGAACTGCGGCAGGCGCACGCCACCGCGCTCCAGCACGGCCTGGACCTGGAGTACCTGGACCGCGACCAGGTGCGCGCCGAGGTCGACTCGCCCACCTTCCACGCCGGGCTGTACGACCGGCGCGGGGTGGCCATGGTCCACCCGGCCAAGCTCGCCTGGGGGCTCCGGCGCGCCGCCGAACGGGCCGGGGTGCGGATCTACGAGCACACCCCCGCGCTGGCCCTGGTCCGCCACGGCGCCGCACTGGCCGTCCGCACCCCGTACGGCAGGGTGCTGGCCCACCACGCGGCGCTGGGCACCGGCGTGTTCCCCTCGCTGCTGCGCCGCACCCGGCACCGCACCGTGCCCGTCTACGACTACGCCCTGACCACCGAACCGCTCACCGACGACCAGCGCGCCGCGATCGGCTGGCGCGGCCGGCAGGGCCTGGGCGACAGCGCCAACCGCTTCCACTACTTCCGGCTGACCGCCGACAACCGGGTGCTGTGGGGCGGCTACGACGCGGTCTACCCGCGCGGCGGCCGGATGGACCCGGCGTACGAGCAGCGGCCGGCGACGTACCTGCGGCTGGCCCGGCACTTCTTCGCCTGCTTCCCGCAGTTGGAGGGGGTGCGCTTCAGCCACGCCTGGGGCGGCGCGATCGACACCTGCACCCGCTTCTCGGCGTTCTTCGGCACCGCCCACGGCGGGCGGGTCGCCTACGCGGCCGGGTACACCGGGCTCGGTGTCGGCGCCACCCGGTTCGGCGCCGAGGTGATGCTCGACCTGCTGTCGGGGCTGACCACCGAGCGCACCGTGCTCGCCATGGTCCGCCGCCGCCCGCTGCCCTTCCCGCCCGAGCCGCTGGCCACCGCCGGGATCGGGCTGACCCAGTGGTCGCTGGCGCGGGCCGACCGGTCGCAGGGGCGGCGCAACCTGTGGCTGCGGGCCCTGGACCGGGCCGGCCTCGGCTTCGACTCGTGACCGCCCCGCCGCTGGTGGCGCCGACCCGCCCGCACCACTCCCCTCACAGTGTGAGGCGCGTCACATCCGATGGCCGGTGAAACCCGCGTAATGATCCGGCCCCCACGCCCTCTCCCGTGTGACGGCACACGCCTCGCACGACGGACGGAGGGGTCCCACGATGGCCGACACGGGTACGAAGGGCGCGGTGGAGTGGCTGGCTTCGGTCGCGGACGACCCGCGCGGATGCAGACGGGAGTGGGAGCGCAGCCCGCTCGGGGTGGCGCTGCTGCCCGCCGGACGCCAGTGGGACGTGCTGATCCTGCCCGGCCGGATCGGCTACTCCACGCTCGACGTACTGACCCGGCTCACCGGCCCGCCCGGCCCGGTGCTCGCCGACTTCGGCGACGAGCGGATCGGCTTCTTCGTGCCGCCGGGCACCGCCGCCCGCTGGCTGGGCACCGGGGTGCGCGGCGCCGGGCGCGGCACCTGGATCGTGGTGCCCTACCCCGGCCGGCCGACCGGGGGAGTGCGCTGGCTGGTCCCCCCGGACGGCACCGGCCACCTCACCGACCCGGTGGTGCTGGAACTGGCGATGCACGAGGCCGCCGCCCGGCTCGCGGGCGGGTGAGCGCCGCGCGTCGCGGCCCGGCCCGCCCGGCCGGGTGCTTGTGGCACCCCGCCGCCGGTGGCGACACTGGGCGGCAGACGACGACGGAAGGGCTCACCCCGTGACGACCTCGACCTCGCACATCACGCACTGGATCGCCGGCCGGCCCTGGACCGGCACCGCCGAGCGGCACGGCGACGTCCACGACCCGGCCACCGGCCGGATCACCGGACGGGTGGACTTCGCCGGGCCCGAGGTCGTGGACGAGGCGGTACGCGCCGCCGCCGACGCCTTCCGCCAGTGGCGCCGGACGTCGGTCGCCAAGCGCACCGGGGTGCTCTTCGCCTTCCGCGAGCTGCTCAACGCCCGCCGCGAGGAACTCGCCGCGCTGATCGTCGCCGAGCACGGCAAGGTGCACTCCGACGCGCTCGGCGAGGTCGCCCGCGGCCTGGAGGTCGTCGAGTACGCCTGCGGCATCCCCCAACTCGCCCGCGGCAGCTACACCGAGCAGGCGTCCACCGGCGTCGACGTGTACTCGCTGCGCCAGCCGCTCGGCCCGGTCGCGATCGTCTCGCCCTTCAACTTCCCCGCCATGGTGCCGATGTGGTTCTTCCCGCTCGCCATCGCCACCGGCAACACCGTCGTCGTCAAGCCGTCGGAGAAGGACCCGTCCGCCGCGAACTTCCTCGCCGCGCTGTGGCGCGAAGCCGGCCTGCCCGACGGGGTGTTCAACGTCGTGCACGGCGACAAGGACGCGGTCGGCCGGCTGCTGGAGCACCCCGGGATCAAGGCGGTCTCCTTCGTCGGCTCCACCCCGGTCGCCCGCGCGGTGTACGAGGCCGGCACCCGCCACGGCAAGCGCGTCCAGGCCCTGGGCGGCGCCAAGAACCACATGCTGGTGCTGCCCGACGCCGACCTGGACCTGGCCGCCGACGCGGCGGTGAACGCCGGCTACGGCGCCGCGGGGGAGCGCTGCATGGCGGTGTCGGTGCTGGTCGCCGTCGACCCGGTCGGCGACGACCTGGTGGCGCGGATCAAGCAGCGCATCGCCACCCTGACCGTCGGCCCCGGCGCGGCGCCCGGCTCCGCGATGGGCCCGCTGGTCACCGGCGCGCACCGCGACAAGGTCACCGGCTACCTCGACGCCGGCACCGCGGAGGGCGCCGTGCTGGTCGCCGACGGCCGCAAGCACGCCGTCGACGGCGACCCCGGCGGCTTCTGGCTCGGCCCGACCCTCTTCGACCACGTCCGCCCGGGCATGTCCGTCTACGACGACGAGATCTTCGGCCCGGTGCTGTCCGTGGTCCGCGTGCCCAGCTACGAAGCGGGCCTGGAGCTGGTCAACGCCAACCCGTACGGCAACGGCACCGCGCTGTTCACCCGCGACGGCGGCGCGGCCCGGCGCTTCCAGCACGAGGTGGAGGTGGGCATGGTGGGCATCAACGTGCCGATCCCGGTGCCGGTCGCCTACTACTCCTTCGGCGGGTGGAAGGACTCGCTCTTCGGCGACACGCACGCCTACG
Organism: Streptomyces sp. CA2R106; assembly: GCF_037034245.1. Lineage (NCBI taxonomy): Bacteria > Bacillati > Actinomycetota > Actinomycetes > Kitasatosporales > Streptomycetaceae > Streptomyces > Streptomyces sp. CA2R106. The sequence continues at coordinate 51,446 of NZ_JBAGKC010000024.1, read as the reverse complement.
GCGAGGACGGGGTGCGCTTCTTCACCCGCGGCAAGGCCGTCACCCAGCGGTGGCCCGACCCCTCCCACGCGGGCCTGAACCTGGGCTTCCCGACGAACTCCTGACCGCCGCCCCCGGCACCAGCAGCGCCGCCCCCACCGCCGACAGCAGCGCCGCCGCCAGGCACCAGCTCGCCAGCACGTCCAGCGGCCAGTGGTAGTCGCACCACACCAGGGCGACCCCGACCAGCAGTGCCAGCAGCCCGGTGCCGGCGGCCAGCAGCGCGCGCAGCGCCGCCCGCCGGACGAACGGCAGCAGCACCAGCGCGGCCAGCCCGAACGCCACGGACGAGGTCGCGGTGTGCCCGGACGGGAAGTAGCCGTAGCTCGGGTCGGCGCGCACCCGCCCCGGCGCCGGGCGGTCCACCCCCGCCTTCACGGAACCGACCACCACCGGCAGCAGGCACATCGCCAGCGCCGCGGCGCCCGGCGGCAGCCACCAGCGCGGCAGCCCCGCCCGCCGCCCCAGGCGCACGGCCGCCGCCAGCGCCACCAGCAGCACCGGCACGGCCACCGCGATGTCCCCCAGGTCGCTCAGCGCGTGCGCGAGGCCGTCGAAGGCGGGATGCGCGGCGGCCGCGCGCCGGGCCCCGCGCAGCACCCGCCAGTCGTCGCCGACCAGGCCGCCGCCGGAGGACACCTGCCAGGTCAGCAGGCAGAAGGCGGTGACGGCCGCGGCGAAGGCGGCGCCGAGGGCGAGCAGGCGGGCCCGGGCAGAAGTCGGCCGCCCCGGAACAGGGGGGAGAGTTCCGGGGCGGCCAGGGCGATCGCCGTACCGTCCGTCCCGGGGGGTTTGGGACGAACGGCCAGCCGATCGGCGAGGATCGCCGGGGCAAGAAGTCCCGGCGTTGTCGTGCGCGAGGGCACTGCCGCGCCGGTGATGGGGATTCATCGGCGCGTTGTCGCCCGCGGCCTCATCACTGGGATTCGGCCACGTGCGGGGTGTTCCTCGGAAACCGTACGTCACAGGCGGCTCATCAGGGTCGTCGATCACCCGTCCGCCATCAGGCTCGCACACCTTCTTCACGACCCCGTCCCCCGCGTCGCACAGGCCTCACCCGGCACACGGCACGTCCCTGGTTTCACACGCCGGCGAAGGCCGCCTCGATGATGTCCAGGCCCTCGTTGAGCAGATCCTCCCCGATGACCAGCGGCGGCAGGAAACGCAACACGTTCCCGTACGTGCCGCACGTCAGCACGACCAGCCCGGCCGCGTGGCACGCCTTCGCCACCGCCGCCGTCACCGCCGCGTCCGGCTCCTTCGTCCCCGGCCGCACCAGCTCCACCGCGATCATCGCGCCGCGCCCGCGCACCTCGCCGATCACCGGGAACTTCTCCTGCATCGCGCGCAGCCGCGGCGTCATCACCTCGCCGATCCGCCGCGCCCGCGCCGGCAGGTCCAGCTCGCGCATCGTCTCGATCGCGCCGAGCGCGGCCGCGCACGCCACCGGGTTGCCGCCGTAGGTGCCGCCCAGGCCGCCGGAGTGCGCCGCGTCCATGATCTCCGCGCGGCCGGTCACCGCCGCCAGCGGCAGCCCGCCCGCGATGCCCTTCGCCGTGGTGATCAGGTCCGGCACCACCCCTTCGTCCTCGCACGCGAACCACTGACCGGTCCGGCAGAACCCGGTCTGGATCTCGTCGGCCACGAACACGATGCCGTTGTCCCGCGCGAACTGCGCGATCCGCGGCAGGAAGCCCTTCGCCGGTTCGATGAAGCCGCCCTCGCCCGCGATCGGCTCGATCACGATCGCTGCCACGTGCTCGGCGCCGATCTGCTTGGTGATGATGTCGACCGCCTGCGCCGCGGCTTCCTCCGCCGCGTGCTCCGGCCCGGTCAGCCACCGGTAGCCGTACGCCAGCGGCACCCGGTAGACCTCCGGCGCGAACGGCCCGAAGCCCTCCTTGTACGGCATGTTCTTCGCGGTCAGCGCCATCGTGAGGTTGGTGCGGCCGTGGTAGCCGTGGTCGAAGACCACCACCGCGGGGCGCTTGGTGTACGCCCGGGCGATCTTCACCGCGTTCTCCACCGCCTCCGCGCCGGAGTTGAACAGCGCGGACTTCTTGGCGTGGTCGCCGGGGGTGAGCCGGGCCAGCTCCTCGCACACCTCCACGTAGCCCTCGTAGGGGGTGATCATGAAACAGGTGTGGGTGAAGTCCGCGAGCTGCGCCGACGCCCGCCGGACCACCGCCTCCGCGCTGTTGCCGACCGACGTCACGGCGATGCCCGAGCCGAAGTCGATCAGCCGGTTGCCGTCCACGTCCTCCACGACGCCGCCGCCGGCACGCGCGACGAACACCGGCAGCGTCACCCCCACCCCGTCGGCGACCGCGGCCGACTTGCGGGCCGCCAGCTCCCGCGACTTCGGTCCTGGTACGTCGGTGACGAGCCTGCGCTCCTGCGGCACTGCGGTCATGGCGGCGCTCTCCCTACTCGGTGTGCTGTGACGCCCCGGTCACTTCGGAGGCTAGGCGGGCCCCGGTACCCCCGCATACTCCGATCGGTCGCACTGGCGGCGCCGGTTTCGCCGGTTCGGACAGTGCGGGCGGCGGCACCGTAAAACGACAAGATCCTTTTGCCGGGGTATCGGCTCGACTACATTGTGCGCATCGGCGGCGATGAGGGGCGAGAGCAGGCGCGCGATGGATGCCAAGGACCGCAACACCCGTCCGCAGGGCCCCCCGTACGGGCAGCCCGCCCCGCCGCCGGTCCCGCCCCGCAGCCCGGTGCCGCGGCCCGCCGCGCCGCCGCCCGCCCCCGTGCAGGCCCCGCCGCTGTCCGCGGTGGAGCGCTGGCTGCGCACCCCGCGGGTCTCGGACGCCCCCGGGATCTACGCGTACGGGCACGTGCCCCGCCCGCCCGACGACCCCGACCGGATGACCGACCGCCGCCTGATCGGCGGAGCGGTGCTCGCCCTGCTGTGCGCGCTGCTGCTGTGGTCGCTGATGAAGAACGGCTACGTCCCGCTGTGGCGGCGCCCGCTGACGCTGCTCACCCCGGGCTCGTGGTGGCACGGCAGCCACCCCAGCCGGGTGGGCCAGTTCGCCGCCGCGTTCTACGAGTGCCTGTGGCTGGCGCTGCTCACCCGCTACTTCGCGAAGATCGGCAGTTGGGGCGAGGTCGGCCGGCGCTACCTGCGCGAGCCGCGCGCCAGGGCCACGGCCGCCTTGGTGATCGGCGTGTGCGTCTGGGTGCTCAGCGACAAGAAGTTCCTGCCGCTGATGTCGCTGATCCTCCCCTTCTACCCGCCCTCGGCCTTCCAGCACGGCGAGCAGGCGGCCCTGCGCGTGGAGTACGAGGTCGACGCGATCGCCGCGCTGGTCGTGGCGGTCGCCGCCGCGAAGTACGGCCGCTGGCCGGAACTGCTGCGCGCGCGCAGCGCCGCCCGCCGGCAGCCCGCCGGGTCCGAGGGCCTGCTGCCGCCGCAGGGCGCCCCCGGCGCCGCGGCCCTGCCCGCGCCCACCGACTGGGCGGAGGTGCGGGCGGCGGGGTACGGCGCCGCCGCCGACCGGCTGGCGCAGGACGTCCGCACCGGTCGGATGAACGACGTCGACTGCGCCCGGGTCCGCCAGGCGTGGCAGGCGGTGCACTCCCGCCCCGAGGGCGCCCGGGAGTTCGCCGACGGCGTGCTGGAACTGGGCGGCGCCGCCATGGTGCACCCCTCCGGCGCCCGCGACGTGCCGCGGCGCACCGCCGACCACGACCTGCTCGGCGGCCAGGTGCGCATCGGCACCGGCGTCGCCGACCCGCGCAACGGCTACCAGTACCGCGGCTCGGGCATCGCCCTGGACCCCGGGGTGCTGGGCACCGGGCTGCTCGCCGTCGGCCCGCCCGGCTCCGGCAAGAGCCGGCTGCTGATGCGCCCGGTGGTCGAGTCGCTGTGCCTCCAGGCGCTCGCCGGGCGCGCCGCGGTCGTCGCGGTCGCCGGCGCCGACGTCGACCTCGGCCCGGCCGAGGCGTACGACGTGGTGATCTCCCTCGCCGACCCCGCCTCCCGCTACGACCTCGACCTGTACGGCGGCAGCACCGACCCCGACACCGCGGCCGGACTGCTCGCCGAGGCGCTGACCGACGGGCCCGAGAGCGAGCAGCGCCGCGCCGCCACGGCCCTGGGCCAGCTGCTGGGCCCCTACGCCGCCGCGCATGGCCGCTTCCCGACCGTGCCGGTGCTGCGCGAACTGCTGGAGGGGCTGCCGCACGCCTTCGCCGCGCTGCGCGAGGCCGTCGACGCGGTGGGCCTGCCGGGCCTGGTGCGCGAACTCGACGCGCGGGAGCGGCAGAGCGCCCGGCCCGGCGACATCGGCACGGTCCTCGCCGACCGGATCGGGGTGCTCGACCGGCCCGCGTTCGCCGGGTTCTTCGACACCTCCGGCCGGAGCCGGCCGTTCGCGATGCACGCGCTGGCGCACCCGCTGCGGGTCCGGGTGGAGCTGCCCGAGCGCGGCCACGCCGAGGCCTCCCGGATACTGGTGCGGCTGCTGCTCGCCCAGTTCACCGCCGCGGTCGCCGCCCGCCGGGACCGCGCGCTGTTCGCCTGCATCGTGGTCGACGACGCCGCGCAGGCGCTGTCGGAGGCGACGCTGCGCGCGCTGCCGTCGCTGCGGGGCCAGAACGCCGGCGCGGTGCTGGGCCTGCGCTCCCTGGACGCGCTGCCGGAGGCGCTGCGCGGCGCCGCGGTCGGCGCGGTGGGCTGCCGGATGGTGTTCGCGGGCGTCTCGCCGCGCGACGGCCGGTTCTTCTCCGAGACATGGGGCACCATGCGGGTGCAGACCAAGGACATCACCCGCACCCCCGACCAGTCCGGCGGGCTGCCCAGGCGGCTGAGCCGCGGGGTGCGGCGGCTGTTCACCGGCGAGGTCGTCACCACCGAGTCGGTCACCGTCCGCGAGGTGGAGCGGGAGCGCTGGTCGGCCGCCGACCTGGCCCAGCAGGTCCCCGTCGGCCACGCGGTGGTGTCGCTGACGACGACCGCGGGGGAGCATGCGCCGCCGGTGCTGGTGGACCTGCGGTCGTGAGGGGGTGCGGTACGGTGCGGGGACTCCAGGGTGTCGGCGACCGGTCGGCAGAACCACGTCCTCGTTCCGGCCCCGAACTTCCGTGGTCCGGCCCCGAACCTCCGTCCCCGAACGGCACCAGGTAGGCATGCCTCTCACGCTCGCGTCGCTGGCGCACCACACGTCGCTCAGGCTCACCGTGCTCGCCGCGGGCGGGCAGCTCGCCGCCGAGGTGCGCTGGGTGCACACCAGTGAGCTGGAGGACCCGGCGCCCTATCTGGAGGGCGGGGAGCTGCTGCTGACCACCGGGCTGAAGCTGGACACCGCCGACGCCGGCGCGGTCGCCGGATACGTGCGGCGGCTGGCGGCGGCGGGCGTGGTCGGGCTCGGGTTCGGCGTCGGCGTCGGGCACGACGAGGTGCCGCGGACCCTGGTCGAGGCCGCCGAGGAGGCCGGCCTGCCGCTGCTCGAAGTGCCGCGGGCCACGCCCTTCATCGCGATCAGCAAGGCGGTGTCGGCGGCCGTGGCCGCCGACCGGTACCAGGCGGTGACCGCCGGGTTCGAGGCGCAGCGGGAGCTGACCCGGGCCGCGCTGTCCCCCGACGGGCCCGCGGCGCTGCTGTCCCGGCTGGCGGCCCACCTGAACGGCTGGGCGGCGCTGTACGACGCGTCCGGCGCGGTGCTGGCCGCCGCGCCGGAGTGGGCGGGCCGCCGCGCGGCGCGGCTGGGCGGCGAGATCGACCGGCTGCGGGCCGTGCCGGCCCCGGCGAGCGTCGCGGTGGCCGGCCCGGCCGGCAGCGAGGACCGGGTCGAGCTCCAGTCGCTGGGCACCGCCCGCCGCCCGCGCGGCTTCCTCGCGGTCGGCACCGAGGAGCGCCTGGGCACCTCCGCGCGGTACGTCGTGCACGCCGCGGTCGCGCTGCTGACGCTCTCCCTCGAACAGTCCCGCGCCCTGGTCGCCGCGCAGGGCCGGCTCTCCGCGGCGCTGCTGCGGATGCTGCTGGCCGGCGAGGCCGACCACGCCCGCGCCACCGCCGGCCCGATGTACGGCACGCTGCTGCACGCGCCGGTGCGGATGATGATCGCCGAGGCGAACGGCGCCGCGCCGCCGCAGCCCGGTGCGGAGGCGCCGCAGGGCGTCGAGGCGCCGGAACTGCCCGAGGCGCTGGTGCTGCTGGCCGAGCGGGCGGAGGCCGCGGCGGTCCGCGCCGCCGAACCGGTGCTGGTCGTCACCGAGGGCGAGCGGCTGGTCCTGGTCGCGGCCGAGGGCGCCGCGGCGCTCACGGTGGCCGCGGACCTGGCCGGGGCGGAGGAGGGCCTCGCGGCCGGGCTGTCGGCGCCGCTGGACCCCGCCGACGCACCCGCCGCGCGCGGCCAGGCCGAGCGGGCCCTCGCGGTGGCCCGGCGGCGCGGGGTGAACCTGGTGGAGCATGGCGAGGTCGGGGTCGGCTCGGTCGTCCCGCTGCTCGCCGACGACGCGGTGCGGGCCTTCGCCGAGGGGCTGCTGCGGCCGCTGCGCGAGCACGACGCCACCTCGCGCGGGGACCTTGTGGCCTCGCTCGCCGCGTGGCTGGCCCACCACGGGCAGTGGGACTCCGCGGCCGCCGACCTGGGGGTGCACCGGCACACCCTGCGCTACCGCATGCGGCGGGTGGAGGAGATCCTCGGCCGCTCCCTGGACGACCCGGACGTCCGCATGGAGCTGTGGCTCGCCCTCAAGACGGAGCAGTGAACCGGGCGCCCTGGCCAATTCGGCGCGGCGCCGCCCGGCGGCGCTCCACCGCGGACAACAGGGCGCCGCGGCGGCGCGAACTACCGTGCGGCGTATGACGACCACAGACACAGCGCCGCACGGGTTCTGGATCGCCGGCCGCCCGGCGCGCGGCACGGAGACGTTCGACGTGACCGGCTCGTGGGACGGCGGCCTGGTCGGCCGGGTGTCCGTACCCGACGAGGCACAGGTCGAGCAGGCCGTCGCGGCGGCGGCCGCGGCCACCGCCGGCTTCGCGGCGACGCCGGCCCACGTCCGGGCCGCGGCACTGGACCACGTGGCGCAGCGGCTCGCGGAGCGGGCCGGGGAAGTGGCCGCGCTGATCACCGCGGAGAACGGCAAGCCGCTGAAGTGGTCGCGCGGCGAGGTCGGCCGGGCCGTGTCGGTGTTCCGGCTCGCCGCCCAGGAGGCGCGCCGCTTCAACGGCGGCGAGGCGCAGCGCCTGGACACCGACCCGGGCGGCGTCGGCCGCCTCGCGCTGACCCGCCGCTTCCCGCGCGGCCCGGTGCTGGGCATCGCGCCGTTCAACTTCCCGCTGAACCTGGTCGCGCACAAGGTCGCCCCCGCCCTCGCGGTCGGCGCGCCGATCATCCTCAAGCCGGCGCCGGCCACCCCGCTGTCGGCGCTGCTGCTCGGCGAGCTGCTCGCCGAGACCGAGGGCCTGCCGGCGGGCGCCTGGAGCGTGCTGCCGGTGCCGAACGACCGGATGCCCGCGCTCGTGCAGGACCCGCGGCTGCCGGTGATCTCCTTCACCGGGTCGGACACCGTCGGCTACCAGATCGCGGACTCCGTGCCGCGCAAGCACGTCACCCTGGAGCTGGGCGGCAACGCGGCGGCCGTGGTGCTCGCCGACTGGTCGAGCGAGCAGGACCTGGAGTGGGCGGCCACCCGCATCGCCACCTTCGCCAACTACCAGGCCGGCCAGTCCTGCATCTCGGTGCAGCGGGTCATCGCCGACACCGCCGTGTACGACGCGCTCGCCGAGAAGGTCGTCGCCAAGGTGCGCGCCCAGGTCACCGGCGACCCGACGGACCCGGCCACCGACGTCGGCCCGCTGGTCAGCGAGGCGGCCGCGGAGCGCGTCGAGCGCTGGGTGGACGACGCCGTCGCCAAGGGCGCGAAGCTGCTCACCGGCGGCGCCCGCGACGGCGCGACGTACGCGCCCACGGTGCTCGCGGACCTGCCCGCCGACGCGGTGCTGGCCTCCGCGGAGGCGTTCGGGCCGGTGCTGTCGCTGCACCGCGTGGACGGCACCGACGAGGCGTTCGCGGCGGTCAACGACTCCCGGTTCGGCCTCCAGACCGGCGTGTTCACCCACGACCTGCAGACCGCGTTCCGGGCCCACCGGGAACTGGAGGTCGGCGGGGTGATCATCGGCGACGCCCCCTCCTACCGGGCCGACCAGATGCCCTACGGCGGGGTCAAGGACTCCGGGCAGGGCCGCGAGGGCGTCAGGTACGCGATGGACGACTACACCTACGAGCGGGTGATGGTGCTGACCGGGCTGGACCTGTAGCAGCGGACGCGCACCTCCGGCCGGGCCACCGGCACCCTGCCTGCGGCCCGGCCGTCCTTCGGTGGCCGCTTCGGGCGATGTCGGATAGGACGGACACGTACGCCGGCCGGTCGCCGGCCCGCCCGGAGGTGACGCAAACCGTGTCCGCACCCACCGCAACGCGCAACGTCTCGGAACGCGAGGCCCGGCAGGTGGCCGAGGCCGCCCGCGAACAGGAGTGGCACAAGCCCAGCTTCGCCAAGGAGCTGTTCCTCGGCCGCTTCCGGCTGGACCTGATCCACCCGCACCCGCTGCCGGCACCCGAGGCGGTGGCGAAGGGCGAGGCGTTCCTCGCCCGGCTCGGCGACTTCCTGCGCACGCGGGTGGACCCCGCCCAGATCGAGCGCGAGGCGCGGATCCCCGACGAGGTGGTGCGCGGCCTGAAGGAACTGGGCGCGCTCGGCATGCGGATCGACGAGACCTACGGCGGCCTCGGCCTCACCCAGGTGTACTACGACAAGGCGCTGGCCATGATCGGCTCGGTCAGCCCCGCGGTCGGCGCGCTGCTGTCGGCCCACCAGTCGATCGGCGTGCCGCAGCCGCTGCGGATGTTCGGCACGCAGGAGCAGAAGGACGCGTTCCTGCCGCGCTGCGCCCGCACCGACATCAGCGCCTTCCTGCTCACCGAACCGGACGTCGGCTCCGACCCGGCGCGGCTGGCCACCACCGCCGTGCCCGACGGCGACGACTACCTGCTCGACGGCGTCAAGCTGTGGACCACCAACGGCGTCGTCGCCGACCTGCTGGTGGTGATGGCGCGGGTGCCGCGCGGCGAGGGCCACCCCGGCGGCATCAGCGCGTTCGTGGTCGAGGCGGACCGCGAGGGCATCACCGTGGAGCACCGCAACGCCTTCATGGGGCTGCGCGGCATCGAGAACGGCGTCACCCGCCTGCACCGGGTGCGGGTGCCCGCGGCCAACCGGATCGGCCCCGAGGGCGCCGGCCTGAAGATCGCGCTGACCACCCTCAACACCGGCCGGCTCTCGCTGCCCGCGGCCTGCGTGGGCACCGCCAAGTGGTGCCTGCGGACGGCCCGGCAGTGGTCGGCGGCCCGCGAGCAGTGGGGCAAGCCGATCGCCGAGCACGAAGCGGTCGGCGCGAAGATCGCCTACATGGCGGCGACCACCTTCGCGCTGGAGGCGGTGGTCGACCTGTCCTCGCAGATGGCCGACGAGGACCGCAACGACATCCGCATCGAGGCCGCGCTCGCCAAGCTCTTCGGCTCCGAGGCGGCCTGGCGGATCGCCGACGAGCTGGTGCAGATCCGCGGCGGCCGCGGCTACGAGACCGCCGACTCGCTGGCCGCGCGCGGCGAGAAGGCGGTCCCGGCCGAGCAGATGCTGCGCGACCTGCGGATCAACCGGATCTTCGAGGGCTCCACCGAGATCATGCACCTGCTGATCGCCCGGGAGGCCGTCGACGCCCACCTGTCGGTGGCCGGCGGCCTCATCGACCCCGACAGCACGCTCGCCGACAAGGCCAGGGCCGGCGCCAAGGCGGGCGGCTTCTACGCCCGCTGGCTGCCGAAGCTCGTCGCCGGACCCGGTCAACTTCCCACCTCGTACGGGGAGTTCGGGGAGCTGGCCGGGCATCTACGGTTCGTCGAGCGGGCCTCGCGCCGACTGGCGCGCAGCACCTTCTACGCCATGTCCCGCTGGCAGGGCCGGATGGAGCTGAAGCAGAACTTCCTGGCCAGGATCGTGGACATCGGTGCCGAGCTGTTCGCGATGAGCGCGGCGTGTGTGCGCGCCGAGCACCTGGCCGCCACGGCGGAGCACGGCCCGGCCGCCCGGGGCCTGGCCGACGCGTTCTGCCGCCAGTCCCGGCTGCGGGTGGAGGAGCTGTTCACCCGGCTGTGGAGCAACACCGACGACACCGACCGGAAGCTGGCCCGGGCGGTGCGCGAGGGCAAGGCCGGCTGGCTGGAGGAGGGCATCGTGGACCGTGCGGACGACGGCGCCTGGATCGCCGACGCGAGCCTGGGCCCGGCCGCCACCGAGAACGTACGGCGCCCCGTGCGCTGAACGCCGCCGCCGCCGCCCGCGCCGCAACCGCGCGGCCGGGCCGGGCCGTACGACCGCCCCGGGGCCGCCCCGCCTCGTACGGCCCCCGCCCGCGCCCCGCCCCGCTCCCGTGCGCCGGTCCGCGCCCCAGCCGGGCCGCGCACGCGTCGGCGCCGCGCACAGCCGCCGGGCGTACCCTGGCCAGCGCCCCGTGCGGACCGCCGCACCGGACCGCGCACCGGGGCCCGTACCGGCCACCCGCCGTACACCGCCCGCCACCCGCAGCGACCCCACCCGACCCGGGCCCGTGCGTGGGCAAGGGCCCGGGCAGGACACAATGACCCCCATGACGGACGCTCTCGCTGACCCGCACCACCGCCCGTACGAGCCCGCCGGACCCGGCGACGGGCCGCGGGACATCGTGATCCTCGGCTCGACCGGCTCGATCGGCACCCAGGCCATCGACGTGGCCCTGCGCAACCCCGACCGGTTCCGGGTGGTCGCGCTGTCCGCCGCGGGCGGCCGGGTCGCCCTGCTGGCCGAGCAGGCCCACCGGCTGGACGTGCACACCGTCGCCGTCGCCGACGCGTCGGCGGTGCCCGCGCTGCGCGAGGCGCTGGCCGGGCGGTACGGCAGCCGGCCGCTGCCGGAGATCCTCGCCGGACCGCAGGCCGCCACCGAGGCCGCGGGCCTGCCCTGCCACTCCGTGCTGAACGGCATCACCGGCTCCATCGGCCTGCGGCCCACGCTCGCCGCGCTGGCCGCCGGCCGGGTGCTGATCCTCGCCAACAAGGAGTCGCTGATCGTCGGCGGCCCGCTGGTGAAGGCGCTGGCCAAACCCGGCCAGGTGGTGCCGGTCGACTCCGAGCACTCCGCGCTGTTCCAGGCGCTGCTCGGCGGCAGCCGCGCCGAGGTCCGCAAGCTGGTCGTCACCGCCTCCGGCGGGCCCTTCCGCGGCCGCACCCGCGCGCAGCTGGCCGGCGTCACCGTCGAGCAGGCGATGGCGCACCCGACGTGGGACATGGGCCCGGTGGTGACGATCAACTCCGCGACCCTGGTCAACAAGGGCCTGGAGGTCATCGAGGCGCACCTGCTCTTCGACGTGCCCTTCGACCGGATCGAGGTCGTCGTCCACCCGCAGTCCTACATTCACTCGATGGTGGAGTTCACCGATGGCTCCACGCTGGCGCAGGCCAGCCCGCCGGACATGCGGATGCCGATCGCGCTGGGCCTGGGCTGGCCGCGCCGGGTGCCGGACGCCGCGCCGGGCGTCGACTGGACGAAGGCCGCCACCTGGGAGTTCTTCCCGCTCGACGACGACGCGTTCCCTTCCGTCGCGCTGGCCCGGCATGTCGGTAGCCTCGGGGGCACCGCACCCGCGGTGTTCAACGCGGCCAACGAGGAATGCGTCGAAGCCTTCCGCGCCGGCCGGCTGCCCTTCACCGGGATCGTGGACACCGTCGCCCGGGTCGTCGAGGAGCACGGCACCCCGGCGCCGGGAACTCGGCTGCGGGTCGAGGACGTCCTCGAAGCGGAGACCTGGGCACGGGCCCGGGCCGGCGAACTGGCGCAAGCATCGGAGGCAGCAGGCGTATGACGGCTCTCATGACGGTCCTCGGCATAGTCGTCTTCGCCGTCGGTCTGATGATCTCCATCGCGTGGCACGAGCTGGGCCACCTGATGTGGGCGAAGATCTTCAAGATCCGCGTGCCGCAGTACATGGTCGGCTTCGGGCCCACCCTGTGGTCGCGGAAGAAGGGCGACACCGAGTACGGCTTCAAGGCGATCCCGCTGGGCGGCTACATCCGGATGATCGGCATGTTCCCGCCCGGGGAGGACGGCCGGATCTCCGCCCGCTCCACCTCGCCGTGGCGCAGCATGATCGAGGACGCCAGGAGCGCCGCGTACGAGGAGCTGCAACCGGGCGACGAGACGCGGATGTTCTACACGCGCAAGCCGTGGAAGCGCGTCATCGTCATGTTCGCCGGACCGTTCATGAACCTGGTGCTCGCCGTCGCGCTGTTCCTGACCGTCTTCATGGGCTTCGGCATCAGCATGTCGACGACCGTCGTCGGCCAGGTCAGCGACTGCGTGATCTCCCAGGCCGACACCTCGCACCGCGACGCGGACAACCCGTGCCGCGCGAGCGACCCGGTCGCGCCCGCCAAGACCGCCGGGCTCAAGGCCGGTGACAAGTTCCTGGAGTTCAACGGCAAGCCGGTGAAGAACTGGTCGGAGCTGTCGGAGGACATCCGCAAGGGCGCCGGCCCGGCCACGATCGTGGTGCTGCGGCACGGCCATCGGGTCACCCTGCACCCGACCATCACCACCAACACGGTGGCCAGGACCGACAGCGACGGGAACCCGACCGACGGCGACCCGGTGAAGGCCGGCTTCCTCGGCTTCAGCCCGGCCAGCCACATCCAGCCGCTCGGCTTCGCCGACTCCGTGCGGCACATGGGCGACATGGCCAAGCAGGGCGTGGACTCGCTGGTCTCGCTGCCCGAGCGCATCCCCGACCTGTGGAACGCCGCCTTCCACCACGCGCCGCGCAAGGCCGACTCGCCGATGGGCGTGGTCGGTGCGGCCCGGGTCGGCGGCGAGGTCTTCGCGATGAAGGCCCCCGCGGTCGACCGGGTGGTGACGATGGTGATGCTGGTGGCCGGCTTCAACCTGTCGCTGTTCCTGTTCAACATGGTGCCGCTGCTGCCGCTGGACGGCGGACACATCGCCGGCGCGCTGTGGGAGGCGATCCGGCGGCACGCCGCGCGCGTCTTCCGCCGCCCCGACCCGGGGCCGTTCGACGTGGCCAAGCTCATGCCGGTCGCCTACGTCGTGGCGGGCATCTTCGTCTGCTTCACGCTGCTGGTTCTCATCGCGGATGTGGTCAACCCGGTCAAACTGAGCTCGTGAGGCCCCGAGCCGAGTGAGAGCCGCGGGCGCGGTGTCGTAATCTCGACCCTGGAGCCCGATCACACCGGGACCTCGATCCACACCTTGGGGATGCCACGCAAATGACCGCGATTTCGCTCGGTATGCCGGATGTTCCGACCAAACTCGCCGACCGCCGCAAAAGCCGTCAGATCCAGGTCGGAAGTGTCGCGGTGGGCGGCGACGCGCCGGTCTCCGTGCAGTCGATGACCACCACCCGCACGTCCGACATCGGCGCCACCCTCCAGCAGATCGCCGAGCTGACCGCGTCCGGCTGCCAGATCGTCCGCGTCGCCTGCCCCACGCAGGACGACGCGGACGCGCTGGCCACCATCGCGAAGAAGTCGCAGATCCCGGTCATCGCCGACATCCACTTCCAGCCGAAGTACGTCTTCGCGGCCATCGACGCGGGCTGCGCGGCGGTCCGGGTCAACCCCGGCAACATCAAGCAGTTCGACGACAAGGTCAAGGAGATCGCCAAGGCCGCCGCCGCGGCCCGGGTGCCGATCCGGATCGGCGTCAACGCCGGCTCGCTGGACCGCCGGCTGCTGGAGAAGTACGGCAAGGCCACCCCCGAGGCCCTGGTCGAGTCCGCGCTGTGGGAGGCGTCGCTCTTCGAGGAGCACGACTTCCGCGACATCAAGATCTCGGTGAAGCACAACGACCCGGTCGTCATGGTCAACGCCTACCGGCTGCTGGCGCAGAAGTGCGACTACCCGCTGCACCTCGGCGTCACCGAGGCCGGCCCGGCGTTCCAGGGCACCATCAAGTCCGCGGTCGCCTTCGGCGCCCTGCTGTCGGAGGGCATCGGCGACACCATCCGCGTCTCGCTGTCGGCGCCCCCGGCCGAGGAGGTCAAGGTCGGCATCCAGATCCTGGAGTCGCTGAACCTGCGTCAGCGCCGCCTGGAGATCGTCTCCTGCCCGTCCTGCGGCCGCGCCCAGGTCGACGTCTACAAGCTCGCCGACCAGGTCTCCGCGGGCCTGGACGGCATGGAGGTCCCGCTGCGGGTCGCCGTGATGGGCTGCGTCGTCAACGGCCCCGGCGAGGCCCGCGAGGCCGACCTCGGCGTTGCCTCCGGCAACGGCAAGGGGCAGATCTTCGTCAAGGGCGAGGTCATCAAGACCGTGCCCGAGTCGCAGATCGTCGAGACCCTGATCGAGGAGGCCATGAAGCTGGCCGAGCAGATGGAGGCGGCCGGTGTCGCTTCCGGCGAGCCGCAGGTGAGCATCTCCTGACTGCATGCCTCAGGCCGGGTGCCGCGTCCGCGGCGCCGCACGCGACACCCGGCCCGCCCGACCGCAGCCGAGTACGGTGCCCGGCGATCCCCGCTCCGGCCGGGGAGCGCGGCCCGTACGGTCAGGGGTGCCCGTGCTGACCCAGCCGACCACGCGCGTCCTGGAACCCCAGGACCTCGACGCCGCCCTCGCCGTCCTGGACCGCGACCCGGTCGCCAACGCCTTCGTCACCTCCCGCGTCGGCATCGCCGGGCTCGACCCATGGCGGCTGGGCGGCGAGATGTGGGGCTGGTACTCCGGCGGCCGCCTCACCTCCCTGTGCTACGCCGGCGCCAACCTGGTGCCGATCTGTGCCACGCCCGAGGCGGTCGGCGCCTTCGCCGAGCGCGCCCGCCGGGCCGGCCGCCGCTGCGCGTCGATCGTCGGCCCGGCCGAGGCCACCGCCGACCTGTGGGCGCGGCTGGAGCCGCACTGGGGGCCGGCCCGCGAGGTCCGCGCCCGGCAGCCCCTGATGACCACCCGGGCGCTGCCCAGGGACGTGGCGCCCGACCCGTTGGTGCGCCGGGTCCGGCGCGACGAGATGGACGTGCTCATGCCCGCGTGCGTGGCGATGTTCACCGAGGAGGTCGGGATCTCGCCGCTGGCCGGCGACGGCGGGCTGCTCTACCAGGCGCGGGTCGCCGAACTCGTCTCCACCGGGCGGGCGTTCGCCCGGATCGAGGACGGTCGGGTGGTCTTCAAGGCCGAACTCGGCGCGGTCACCCGGCACACCTGCCAGATCCAGGGGGTCTGGGTCGCCCCGGAGTACCGCGGCCGCGGGCTGTCCGAGACCGGCATGGCCGCCGTCCTGCACTACGCGCTGCGCGACGTCGCCCCCGTCGCCAGCCTCTACGTCAACGACTTCAACGCCCCCGCCCGCGCCGCCTACCGCCGCGTCGGCTTCACCGAAGTCGGCGCCCTGATGTCGGTCCTCTTTTGAGCCTCGCTCGCCTCCGGGTGCTTTAACCCGGTGTCGACGGTCGACCGTGCTCGATTCCCTCGTTCCTCGGGAAACTCCGCGCGCTCTCCCTTTCGACACCGGCGCGCCCTTTGGCTCGCTCGGCATACCGGGAGGGTCGCGGCGGGCGGGAGGCGATAAGGTCGCGCGTCATGGAGAACGTGGTGGTCCGCCCGTGTGAACTGGCCGAACACGTGGACGAGGCGCTGGGCGTGCAGGCGGTGGCGTTCGGGCTCGGCCCGGAGGAGGTCGCGATCCGCCGCCAGATCGTGCTGCGCCACCTGGCCTGTACGGGGGCGCGGGCCTGGGCCGCGCACCACACCCGCGACGGCCGGATGGTCGGCTTCGTCTACGGCATGCCCAACGACCGCTCGCACTGGTGGTCCAGCGTCGTCCAGCCCTACCTGCGGATGCGCGGCAACGACAGCTGGCTCGACGACTCCTTCGTCATCACCGAACTGCATGTGCTGCCCGACTTCCAGGCCCGCGGCATCGGCCGCCGCCTGATCACCGAGATCACCGACACCGCCACCGAGCCGCGCAGCATCCTCTCCGCGATCGACGTCGAGAGCCCCGCCCGCCACCTCTACCGCACCCTCGGCTACCGCGACCTCGCCCGCCCCGTCCACTTCCCCAGCGCCCCCCGCCCCTACGCCGTCATGGGTGCCCCCCTCCCACTGCCGCGCCCGGAATAACCGATGCCGAGCTCATCGGGGTGCCCCGTGTCCTCGTGGCCGGGCGCCGCGCGGGCGAGGGCGTGCTCGAAGTGCGGGACCGCCGCACCGGCGCCCGCACCGAACTGCCGCTGGCCGAGGCGGTCGCCCGGCTCCGGGACACCTGACGCAGCAGGACGCCTGATGTGTCCGGTCGGCGTCAGGCGGCCGGGTCGAGCCAGGTGGCGAACTCCAGCAGGAGTTCGCCGTCGTGGGTGTCGCCCACGGACAGGCTCCACACGCCGGCCTCGACGGCGCGGAAGCGGGACCAGCCGCGCAGGCGCTCGGGGTCGACGTCGACGGCGGCCGCGAGCTTGGCGAGGCGGCGGCGGGCGGCCGCGCGGGAGCCGGGCTGGGCGACAAGGGTGTCGAGCCGGTCGCGGACGAGCCAGGCGAGGTCGTAGGCGCGCTCGCCGACCAGCGGCTTGGGGTCGATCGCCAGCCAGGGCATGCGGTCCCCGGCGAGCACGTTGCCGTGGTGGTAGTCGCCGTGCAGCAGGACGGCCTCGGGCGCGGTGGCGACGAGCCGGCCGTGGTCGGCGAGGGCCTCGTCGACCAGCGCCCGCACGTCCTGCGCGTACGGCTCCTCGCGGCGCGCCCGCAGCAGGGGCACCAGCGCGCCGGTGTACTCCTCGACGGTGGTGAAGGGGTGGCCGCCGGCGGGCGGCACCCACAGCCGCTGGAGCACCCCGGCCGCTTCGAGCATCGCCTTCGGCTCGGCCAGCGAGCGCAGCGACACGTCGGCGTGCAGCCGTTCCAGCAGCATCACGCCCTGCTCCGGGTCGGCCCGCAGCAGTCGCACCGCGCTGCGCCCGCCCCAGTGCGCGAGCGCGGCGTGCTCCTGGGCGGTCTCCTGGGTGACCATGCCCGCCTTCAGGACGGCCGGCGTGCCGTCGTCGGTGCGGACCAGCACGATCATGCTGATCTGGCCGCCCGCGGCGAAGACCCGCTCCGCGGTGAGCCCCCACCGGTCGAGGTAGCCGGCGACCGTCGCGGGCAGCGCGGCCAGCCACCGCCGGCCGGGCTCGCCCGCCCAGGCGGAGACGGTGCGCACGAGCCGCTCGGGAGGTGCGAGGACCACGCCCGCGGCCCGCGAGTTCCCGGACGCGTCCCCGGACATGTTCCCGGCCCCGCCGCCCTGCGCCGCTGCGCTCATCGTGTTGCGTTCCCTCCGTCGTGTGCGCGTGCGGCCCGCCGGTCAGCGCTGCTCGGCCACCCCGGGGAAGGCTACGCCGACGCCGGTCCAGCGCACCCCGCGCACCGCCGCCTCACGCAGCGCGGCCGCCGCGTCCTGCCGTATCCCGCCGATCGCGACCGCCACCAGGTCGCCGTACGCGCCCGCGACCCGGTCCTCCAGGTAGCCGGCCAGCCGCAGCGCCGCGGCGGGGCCGGTCACCGCGAACGGCAGTTCGTAGCCGGCCGCCGCGGCCACCGGCGCCGCGCCGAGGTCCGTCACGGTACGGGCCAGGGCGTCGCGGCGGGCCCGGTGCGCGTCGTACGCCTGCTGCGCCTCGGCCCTGCGATCGGCGGCCACCTTCCCGCCGACCACGCTGTAGCCGTAGACGGCGGCGTGCTCGGCGGCGAGGGCGGCCTGCGCGGCGTCGACGATTGTGGTCGCGGTCACCGGGCGCTCACTTTCCGGCCGGGCGGCCGAGCAGGGCGACGTGGGCGGCGTTCGCCGCGGCCGCCGAGGCCAGCAGCCGGGCGAGGGCACCCGGCGCGCTCAGCAGGGTGCCGGCCCTGCGGTCGGCGAGCTCCCGCTCGGCGGTGGCGAGCGCCGCCAGCGACGAGGCGGCGGACCCGGTGCCGTCCGAGGCGGTCGCGGAAGGGGGCACCGAAGCGGGCGGTGCGGCCTGCGAGGAAGGGGCCGACGGGGATGTGCGCGCGGTCGCCGACCGGCCGTCGAAGACCCGCACGTGCGCGGCGGTGTCCGCGCGCAGCGGTGCCAGCCGCGCCGCCAGCTGCGGATGCGCCGCGATCACCGCGTCGTAGCGCGCCAGCAGCGCTGTGCTGTCCCGGACCTCCCGCGCCTGGAGCGCGGCCTGCGCCGTGTCCGCCCGCGAGGCGGTGGCCGCGCCGCTGCGGCCGCCGGAGCAGCCCGCCAGCACCCCGGCGGTCGCCATGGCCACGGCGCCACGCCGGGTCAGCTTCGGGATCATGACAGGGAGTGTAGGCGCAGCCACTGTCATCCCGGTGCCCGCCCCGCGCCGCGTCCGGGCCCTGCGGACTCGGGTAAAGTTCCGCTCAACACGCGACCTTCCATGACAACAGCAGACGCGGCCGAGGAGTCACCCGGATGAGCACCACCCAGAGCGAGAGGCTGCGCGCGCTGCTTGAGCCGCTGGTCGGCGAGGCGGGACTGGAGCTGGAGGACGTCAAGGTGACGGTGGCCGGCCGGCGCCGCCAGCTGATGGTCGTCGTGGACGCGGAGGACGGCGTGCAGCTCGACGCCGTGGCCGAGCTGAGCCGCGCGATGTCGCAGGCCCTCGACGCGTCCGACGCCATGGGAGAGGCCGAGTACGTCCTCGAGGTCACCTCGCCCGGCACCGACCGGCCGCTGACCGAGCCGCGGCACTTCCGCCGCAACACCGGCCGCCTGGTCAAGCTCCAGCTCAAGGAGCGCGGCGAGCTGATCGCACGGATCATGGCGGTGGACGACGCGGGCCTGGACCTGGAGGTCCCCGGCGTCAAGGGCCGCAAGCCCAAGCCGGCCCGGGCGGACTTCGCCGAGATCGCCAGGGCCCGGGTGGAGATCGAGTTCAACCGCAAGAGCGGTGCCGAGGACGGCGCCGACGACGAGGCGGACGACGGCGACGAGACCGTCGGCGACAACACTGACGACGAGAACACTGAGGAGGCGTAGCCGTGGACATCGACATGAAGGCCCTGCGGGGCTTGGTGACCGAACGGCAGATCTCGTTCGACCTGCTGGTCGAGGCGATCGAGTCGGCACTCCTCATCGCGTACCACCGCGAGCCCGGCAGCCACCGGCGCGCACGGGTCGAACTGGACCGCCACAGCGGGCAGATCACCGTGTGGGCGACCGAGGACCAGGAGGAGGCGGGGGAGGGCGCCGAGCCGCGCGAGTTCGACGACACGCCCACCGGTTTCGGCCGGATCGCCGCGTCCACCGCCAAGCAGGTGATCCTCCAGCGGCTGCGCGACGCCGAGGACGACGTCACCTTCGGGGAGTACGCCGGCCGGGAGGGCGACATCGTCACCGGCGTCGTCCAGCAGGGCAAGGACCCCAAGAACGTCCTGGTCGACATCGGCAAGCTGGAGGCCATCCTGCCGGTGCAGGAGCAGGTCCCCGGCGAGGACTACGGTCACGGCACCCGGCTGCGCGCCTATGTGGTGCGGGTCGCCAAGGGCACCCGCGGCCCGTCCGTCACCCTCTCGCGCACCCACCCGAACCTGGTGAAGAAGCTCTTCGCCCTGGAGGTGCCCGAGATCGCCGACAACTCGGTGCTGATCGAGGCGATCGCCCGCGAGGCCGGGCACCGTACGAAGATCGCGGTGCGCTCCGCCCGGTCCGGGCTGAACGCCAAGGGCGCCTGCATCGGCCCGATGGGCGCGCGGGTGCGGGCGGTGATGGCCGAACTGCACGGCGAGAAGATCGACATCGTGGACTGGTCCGACGACCCCGCGGAGATGGTCGCCAACGCGCTGTCCCCGGCCCGGGTCTCCCACGTCGAGGTGGTGGACGCCGCCGCCCGCTCCGCCCGGGTGACCGTGCCGGACTACCAGCTGTCGCTGGCGATCGGCAAGGAAGGCCAGAACGCGCGGCTGGCCGCGCGGCTGACCGGCTGGCGGATCGACATCCGGCCGGACACCGAGCAGCAGGACTGACGCCTTCGCCGAGCGGCGAAACTGTGGGTTCCGGACGAACAACCGTACGTTCGCCCACTCGAAGGAGTGAGGTTGGCGCGGGGAGGTAGACTTAGAGGTGTCTGGTCGGACGCTGACGCCAGCATGCCCGGAGCGAACCTGCATCGGCTGCCGTCAACGCGCGGCCAAGAGCGATCTGCTGCGTGTGGCGGCGAGCGGGGGCGCGTGCGTTCCCGATCTTCGCGGTACGCTGCCCGGTCGGGGTGCGTATCTGCATCCCGCCCTTGCCTGTCTCGACCTGGCGGTCCGCCGTCGGGCGTTCGCCCGGGCCTTCAGAGGGCCGGTCGCGCCGGACACCGCGGAGTTGCGCCGGTACGTCGAGCAGGCAGCCCCGTAACACCGGCAACACCCCGTAAGAACAGGAACGGCACGGGCACACCGTGCGGTCAGGTACCTCGCGAGATGGAAGTAGGTCGAGATTGCGATGAGCACTCGATGAGTACGCGATGAGTACGCCCATGAAGTAGCGACGGTCCGGCGGACGATCACCCCGGACCTAAAAGGAGCGAAGTGGCTAAGGTCCGGGTATACGAACTCGCCAAGGAGATGGGAGTCGAGAGCAAGGTCGTCATGGCCAAGCTCCAGGAACTCGGCGAATTCGTCCGTTCGGCGTCCTCGACGATCGAGGCGCCGGTTGTCCGCAAACTGACTGACGCTTTCCAGGGACCCGGCGGCGGCGCCGGCAAGTCCGCTGCGAAGCCGTCCGCGCCGCGCAAGGCGGCGCCCTCCCCGGCGGCAGGCCGTCCGGGGCCCAAGCCGGCAGGCCCCACCCCGGGCGCGTCGGCTCGTCCTGCTGCCCCGGCGCCCAAGCCGGCCGGCGGCCCGGCGGCTCCGGCCGCCCCGAGCGGCGGCGCCGCGCCGTCCGGCCCGCGCCCCGGCCCCCGGCCCACCCCCGGGCCCAAGCCCGCGCCGGCCGCACCCGTGCCCGCCGCGGAGTTCCAGGCACCCCCGTCGGCGCCCCCGGCCGCAGGCCAGCGCCCCGGCGCGCCGGCCCCCGGCCCGCGCCCGTCCCGTCCGGCCCCGGCCGGCGGTCAGCGCGACGGCGGCCAGCGCGACGGTGGCCAGCGTGACGGCGGCCGCCCCGGCGGCAACCGCCCCGCGCCCGGCCAGGGCGCCCGTCCGGCCGCGCCGCGTCCGGCCGGCCCGCGTCCCGGCAACAACCCGTTCACGTCCGGCTCCACCGGCATGCCGCGCCCCGGTGGCGCGGCGCGTCCCGGCGGCGGCCAGGGCGGTGCCCCGCGTCCCGCGGGTCCCGGCGGCGGCGCTCCGCGCCCCGGTGGCGCCCCGCGTCCCGGTGGCGGCCAGGGCGGCCCCGGCGGCGCCCGTCCGACCCCGGGCGGCATGCCCCGCCCGCAGTCCTCGGGCCCGCGCCCGAACCCGGGCATGATGCCGCAGCGCCCCGCGCCCTCCACCGGTGGGCGTCCCGGCGGCCCCGGCGGCCGTCCGGGCGGTCCCGGTGGCCGTCCCGGTGGCGGCGGCGGTCGTCCCGGTGGTGGCGGCGGCTTCGCCGGCCGTCCGGCCGGTCCCGGTGGCGGCGGTCGTCCCGGTGGTGGCGGCGGCGGCGGCTTCGGCGGCCCCCGTCCCGGTGGCGGCGCCCCGGGTGGCGGCTTCGGTCCGCGTCCCGGCGGCTTCGGCGGGCGTCCGGGCGGCCCGGGCGGCCGTGGCGGAACGCAGGGTGCCTTCGGTCGCGGCCCCGGTGGCCGTCCGGCGCGCGGTCGCAAGAGCAAGCGCCAGCGGCGCCAGGAGTACGAGGCCATGCAGGCCCCGTCCGTGGGCGGCGTGCTGCTGCCCCGCGGCAACGGCCAGACCGTGCGCCTGTCGCGCGGTGCCTCGCTCACCGACTTCGCCGAGAAGATCAACGCCAACCCGGCGTCGCTCGTCCAGGTGATGCTGAACCTCGGCGAGATGGTGACCGCCACCCAGTCGGTGTCCGACTCCACCCTGGAGCTGCTCGCCGGCGAGATGAACTACGTGCTGGAGATCGTCAGCCCGGAGGAGGAGGACCGCGAACTGCTCGAGTCCTTCTCCATCGAGTTCGGCGAGGACGAGGGCGGCGAAGAGGCCCTGGTCTCCCGCCCGCCGGTGGTGACCGTCATGGGTCACGTCGACCACGGCAAGACCCGCCTGCTCGACGCGATCCGCAAGACCAACGTGGTCGCGGGCGAGGCCGGCGGCATCACCCAGCACATCGGTGCCTACCAGGTCGCCACCGAGGTCAACGGCGAAGAGCGCGCCATCACCTTCATCGACACCCCCGGTCACGAGGCGTTCACCGCCATGCGTGCCCGCGGTGCGAAGTCCACCGACATCGCGATCCTCGTGGTCGCAGCGAACGACGGTGTGATGCCGCAGACGATCGAGGCGCTCAACCACGCCAAGGCCGCCGACGTGCCGATCGTGGTCGCGGTCAACAAGATCGACGTCGAGGGCGCCGACCCGACGAAGGTGCGCGGCCAGCTCACCGAGTTCGGCCTGGTCGCCGAGGAGTACGGCGGCGACACGATGTTCGTCGACATCTCCGCCAAGCAGGGCCTGCACATCGACAGCCTGCTGGAGGCCGTGGTCCTGACCGCGGACGCCTCGCTCGACCTGCGGGCCAACCCGGACCAGGACGCGCAGGGCATCGCGATCGAGGCGCACCTCGACCGCGGCCGCGGCGCCGTGGCGACCGTCCTGGTCCAGCGCGGCACCCTGCGGGTCGGCGACACCATGGTGGTCGGCGACGCGTACGGCCGGGTCCGGGCGCTGCTCGACGACAGCGGCGCCAGCGTGGAGGAGGCGACCCCGTCGACTCCGGTGCTGGTGCTCGGCCTGACCAACGTGCCCGGCGCGGGCGACAACTTCCTCGTCGTCGACGAGGACCGCACCGCCCGGCAGATCGCCGAGAAGCGTGCCGCCCGCGAGCGGAACGCGGCGTTCGCCCGCAAGGGCCGCAGGTTCTCGCTGGAGAACCTGGACGAGGCGCTCAAGGCCGGTGAGGTGCAGGAACTCAACCTCATCATCAAGGGCGACGCGTCCGGTTCGGTCGAGGCGCTGGAATCGGCACTGCTCCAGCTCGACGTCGGCGAGGAGGTCGACATCCGCGTGCTGCACCGCGGCGTGGGTGCGGTCACCGAGTCCGACATCAACCTGGCGACCGGCTCCGACGCCATCGTCATCGGCTTCAACGTGCGCGCCGCCGGGCGTGCCACCCAGATGGCCGAGCGCGAAGGCGTCGACGTCCGCTACTACTCGGTGATCTACCAGGCCATCGAGGAGATCGAGGCGGCGCTCAAGGGCATGCTGAAGCCCGAGTACGAGGAGGTGGAGCTCGGCACCGCCGAGATCCGCGAGATCTTCCGCTCCTCCAAGCTCGGCAACATCGCCGGTGTGCTGGTGCGCTCCGGCGAGGTCCGGCGCAACACCAAGGCCCGCCTGCTGCGCGACGGCAAGGTCATGGCGGAGAACCTCAACATCGAGGGCCTGCGCCGCTTCAAGGACGATGTCACCGAGATCCGTGAGGGTTACGAGGGCGGTATCAACCTCGGCAACTACAACGACATCAAGGTCGACGACGTCATCGCCACCTACGAGATGCGGGAGAAGCCGCGCGGCTGATCCCACGGCCCGCTGCCGACCGCGGCGGGCGGCACCACCGGTCCGGGGCCGGTCGACGGCAGAAAAAGCCGTCGATCGGCCCCGGCCGTCGCCTGTACCGTTCATGGTCATGTACGTAGGCACAGTGCGTTTCGACCTGCTGCTCGGTGACGTACGGTCGCTGAAGGAGAAGAGGTCCGTGGTCCGCCCGATCGTCGCCGAACTGCACCGCAGGTTCGCGGTGAGCGTGGCCGAGACCGGTGACCAGGACCTGTACCGCAGGGCGGAGATAGGGATCGCGACGGTCTCCGGCGACCTCGGACACGTCAGGGACGTCCTCGACCGGTGCGAGCGCTGGATGGCCGCCCGGCCGGAGGTGGATCTGCTCTCCGCCCGGCAGCGCATCCACGGCGACGACGAGTGACCGGACGACGGACCGAACGAACCGAGTGAAGAGAGAAGAACACGATGACCGACACCGCGCGGGCGCGAAAGCTCGCGGACCGCATCCGCGTCGTGGTCGCCGAGACCCTCCAGCGGCGGATCAAGGACCCGCGGCTGGGATACGTGACGATCACCGACACCCGGGTCACCGGTGACCTGCGGGAGGCGACGGTCTTCTACACGGTCTACGGGGACGACGAGGAGCGCGCCGCGTCCGCCGCCGCCCTGGAGAGCGCGAAGGGTGTGCTGCGCTCCGAGGTCGGCCGGCAGACCGGGGTGCGGTTCACCCCGACCCTGGCGTTCGTCGCCGACGCGCTGCCCGACAACGCCCGCACCATCGACGACCTGCTCGCCAAGGCCCGCGCGGCCGACGAGCAGGTGCGCAAGACCGCCACCGACGCGCAGTACGCCGGCGACGCCGACCCGTACCGCAAGCCGGCCGACGACGACGAGGACGCCTCCGCCGAGGACGCCGACGCCGCCGAGGACACGGGCGCCGCCGAGGACACAGACCCCGAGGAGACCGGCGAGCAGGCAGCGGCCGGTGCGGCCGATGACGAGGACGGTCGCGGCCAGGCATGAGTCCCAGGAAGGAAGGCCCTTCGGGCTTGGTCGTCGTCGACAAGCCCGGCGGGCTCACCTCGCACGGCGTGGTGGCCCGGATGCGCCGGCTGGCCGGCACCCGGCGGGTCGGCCACGCCGGCACCCTCGACCCCATGGCCACCGGGGTGCTGGTGATCGGGGTGGAGCGCGCCACCCGGCTGCTCGGGCACCTCGCGCTCACCGAGAAGGAGTACGCGGCCACCATCCGGCTCGGCCAGTCCACCGTCACCGACGACGCCGAGGGCGAGGTCACCGCGGAGACGTCCGCCGCCGCGGTCACCCGGGCCGCCGTGGACGCCGGGGTCGCCGCGCTCACCGGGCCGATCCTCCAGGTGCCCTCCAAGGTCAGCGCCATCAAGGTCAACGGGGTGCGGTCCTACACCCGGGTCCGCGAGGGGGAGGAGTTCGAACTCGCCGCCCGGCCGGTGACGGTCAGCGCGTTCACGGTCGGCGAGGTGCGGGTGCCCGACGGCGCACCCGGCCTGCTGGACCTCGACGTCACCGTGACCTGCTCCTCCGGCACGTACATCCGCGCGCTCGCCCGCGACCTCGGCGCGGGGCTCGGGGTCGGCGGCCACCTCACGGCGCTGCGCCGCACCCGCGTCGGGCCGTACGACCTCACCGTCGCGCGCACCCTGGAGCAGTTGGAGGAGTCCTTCGAGGTGCTGCCGATCGAGCGGGCCGCGGCGGCTGCCTTCCCCCGCTGGGACGTCGACGCCGACCAGGCGCGGCTGCTCGGCAACGGGGTCCGGATCGGCACGCCCGCGCTCGGCGCCGGCACCCACGCGGTGTTCGGGCCCGACGGCCGCTTCCTGGCGCTGGTCGAGGAGCACCAGGGCCGCGCGAAGATCGTGGCGGGCTTCGGCCAGTAGCCGCCCGCCCGCTTCTACGGCCGGACCCCTGCCCGCCGTACGGCGAACGCCTCGCCGTACGGCGGGACTGCCTGTCCCCTTGGCGGTCCCGCCCCACGACCCCCTCCGCCCCCCGAGCTGTCCCTATCCATTCGGGCCGCCGAAATCACCCGGATGGCGGGGCGCTCGGAGTGAAGGGCGGGTCGTGGAGGGGGCGCGTTCCCCAGGCGATCTTGGCGCCGGACCGTCCGCCACCTACCGTCGATAGCGGGACGAAACGGGGCGTGGGGGGCGGGTGGAGTGGGGGAGTGCAGGCCATGACAGTGGTGCGCGGCGGCGGCAGGACCCGGGGACGGGGCGGGCACATCGGCGAGCAGGCCGGCGGACGGACCGGCGCACGCGACGGCGTACGGGACGGCGCGCCCGGCGGCACCGGGAGCGGGGCCGGCGGCGGCTCGGGGGGCGCGGGTGCGCTCATCCGGGTCTGCGACCTGGCCGGACGCCCGCGCGGCACCGGCTTCCTCGCCGACCGCGAGGGGACCTTGATCACCAGTCACGAGGCGGTCGACGGGCTGGCGCGGCTGGTGCTGCACGCCCCCGGCGACCAGGTGTGCCTGGTCGAGGCCGAGGCGGTCACCCCGCTGCCGGGGTGCGGGCTCGCGCTGGTGGCGACCGAGGGGCTCGACGTGCGCCCCCTGCCGATCGCGCCCCCAGGCTCCGGCGCCGGGCACCGCGACCGGCGGGCCGTCCTGCGGCTGCCGCAGCCCGCCGCGGCGACCGTGCTGGGCACCACCTCGGTCACGTACACCGCCACCGACCGCTTCCACCTGCTGGAGGGCGTCCATGAACTGGCGCTCGACGGCGCCGACCTGGCGGCGGCCGGCCCGCAGGCGTCCGGCACCCCGGTGGTCGACGCGGCGACCGGCGCGGTGCTCGCGGTGGTGGTCACCGCACTGCACTCCGGGCACCGAGCCGGCGGCTTCGCGGTGCCGCTGCACCCCGGGGCGGCGCCCGCGCCGCTGGCCGAGCTGATCGTCCGGGCCGCCGCGACCGTCCCGGCGTACGGCGCGCACCTCAACCTCGCCGGGGCCCTCCGGCTGGCCGACGCGAGCGTCGAAGCCGCCGCGGGCGCCGGCGAACCGTGCCGGGAGGCGGTGCCCAGACCCGGGATCGCCGCCGCGCTCGACCACTTCCTCAGCCGCCGCGGCGAGGCCGCGCCGCTCGCCGCCGGCCTGGTCGGCGAGCCAGGCACCGGCCGCAGCACCGAACTCGCCGCCCTGGCCGCCCGCCGCCGCGAGGCCGCCGACCCGGCGCCCACGGTGTGGGTGCGCGGCGCGGAACTGCGGCCGGGCGACGGCAGCGTCAAGGACGCCGTGGAGCGCGCGCTGCGGGCCGCCGCCCGGGTGGTCGGCCCGGACGGCCACATCCCTGGGCGGCCGCTGCCCGCACCACTCGCGTACGGCGCGGCCGACCCCGCCGAGGAGGTCGCGGCCCTCGCTCGCGCCGCCGGCCGCCCGCTGGTCGTGCTGCTCGACGCGCCCGAGGAGATGCCGCCCGTCCTCGCCCACGAACTGGCCGGGTGGATCGCCGCGACCGCCGGGTGGCTGCGCACCAGCCGGGCCCGGCTGGTCGTGGCGTGCCGCCCGGAGTTCTGGGAGCAGGCCGGCGCGCTGCTCCCCGCCGAGCTGGTCCACGAGCCGAGGGCGGGCGCGGGTGCGGGCGCCGGGGACGGGCAGGGCGAACCCGGCGTCGCCGTACGGCCGTTGCCGCCGTGCGTGCGGGTGGGGGACCTCGCCGGGGCGGAGGCCGCCGAGGCTCGCGCGCGGCACGGCCTGCCCGAGGGCGCGCTGCGCGCGAAGGACGCCGGGCACGTGCTGGCGCTGCGGCTGCTGTCCCAGGTGCGGGCCGAGATCGGCCCGCGGGTGGCGCCCGGCCCGCCGCCCACCCGCGCGGAGGTCTTCGCGGCCCACCTGGACGCGGCGTGCCTGCGGATCGCGGTGCGGCTGAGCGCCGCGGCACCGGACGCGCCGCCGGTCCGCGGCCGGGGGCTGCGCCGGCTCGCCGCCCGGGTGGCCGGACAGACCCATGAGGCGGCCCGGCGCTGTCTGGGCCCGGGCCAGGGCGAACTGGACCGGGAGGCGTTCGAGGAGCTGTTCCCGTGGCGTACGGGCTGGGCGTCGGCGGTCCTCGCCGAGGGCCTGCTCGTGCCAGCCGGCGCGGGCTACCGCTTCGCGCACGAGGAGTTCGGCGACTGGGTCCAGTCCCTCCACCTCGACCTGCCGACCGCGCTGAACGCCCTGGTGCACCGCTGGTCGCCCGCCGAGGGCCACTCCGTACCGCCCCTGGTGCCCGGTGACGCGCCGGTCCGGCTGCCGTCGCGCACCGCGGGCCGGTTCGGCGGGACCGGCGGCCCGGGGCTGACGCCCGGGGCGCCGCCGGTCCCGCCCGCACCGGCGGTCGGCCCGTCCGGGCGCCCCCGTTCGCTGCCGGTGCCGCGGCACCGGGCCGGGCCGGTGGTCGGTGCGCTGCTGCTGGCGCCGCCCGAGGCGCTGGCGGAGCATCTCGGGGCGCTGGTCGAGGTGTTGGACGACGGACGGACCGGCCGCCCCGGGCCGTCGTGGCCCCGGGCGCGCCAGGAGCGCCCGCCCGTCCGGTGGGAGCCCGAGGGCGCGGACCTGGACGCGGACACCGTGCCGAACGGTCGGGTCCGCGCGGCCGGCCCTTGGACGGAGCCGCCCCGGCCGGCCGGGGCGGCGCCCGGGGCGGAGCGGCGTCGGGCCGAGGCCCAGTGGTGGGCCGCGCACCTGCTGCGGGAGGCGCTGCTGCGGGTCGAGGATGCCGGGCCGCTGCTGCCCGTGCTGCGCGCGCTCGCCGGGCGGATCGTCGTGCGCGCGATCGCGGTCGGCGGCTTCGTCCCCGAACACCTGGGCGCGCTGGGCGGGTTCGGGCCGTGGTTCTGGCGGGCGGTGCCGCTGGCGGTGCCGGACCGGCTGGAGCTGCTGCGGGTGCTGCTGCCGGCCGACGGGCCGCCCGGCCAGCACCCGCGGCAGGACCGGTTCCTGGGGGTGGCGGCGCAGTTGCTGCGCGAGCAGGGCGGGGCCGCGCTGCCCGTGGTGTGCGGCTGGTTCGACGACGACCGCCCGCTCCAAGCGGCGCACCCGTTCACCGTCGGCGGGCGGCTGACCGTCGCCTCGGCCGCGCAGGCCCTGCTGCACACCCACAGCCGCCGCGCGCCCGACGCGCTCACCGAGGCGCTGGTCGACGCAGGGCACCCGGGCGCCGACGCGGTGCTCGCCGCACTCGCCGAGGACCACCCGGGCGCGATCTGCCGGGCCGTCGACCGCTGGGCGCACGACCCGCGCCCCGCCCGCCGGGTCGCCGCCGCCACCTACGGCGCCCGGGTCGCCCGCTTCGCCCGCGGCCCCGCCGACCGCGAACTGCTGCGCTACGCCGCGCTCGCCCTGCTCGCCCGGGCCGACGAGACCGGCCTGCACGGCGCGGCGCTGGGGGTGCTGGTCCGCGACCTCCCGACCCGGGTGCGCTACCTGCCGGCCGCGCTGCGCGGCTTCGCCGCGGGCGACCCGGGCCTTTCGCCCGACGCCCTGGTGGAGGCGATGGACACCCACCCGGAGATGGTGCTCGACGCCTTCCGGACCCGGTTGCGGGCGGTGGACGGCGACACCGGCGCGAAAGCGGCGATCGGCGGCACGCGGCCGGCGGGCGAGCTCGGGCCGGTCGGCGCGGTCGAGGGCCGCGCGGCGGCGCGCGCGGCCGAGGTGCTCGCCGCGCTGGCCGCCGTACGGGAGCCGGTGCTCGCCCGCCGGGCCGCCGTCCTCGTCCAGGACCACCTGCGGCAGCACCCGGAGGCCGCCCCGGACGTCGCCCGCTACCTCGACCTGCGACTCGAACACGGCCCGGGTGCCCGCCCGTTGCTGCTCAGCGTCACCGCCGAGCTGCTGCGCGAGCACCCCGCGCCCGTCCGGGCGGTCCTGCTGCCGGTCTTCGCCACACCCGGCACCCACCTCTCGCAGCCGTTGCGCCACGAACTGCTGGACGCCGCCCTGGAGACCGAGCGCGATCCGGACGTGCTCGCCGCACTCCTGGCCGCCGCGGCCCACGCCGCGCCCACCCAGCACCCGCTGCTCACCCGCGACCTCGTGCACCGCCTGGCGATGCTGCTCACCCGCACCCCCGAGGGCGCCGTCCGCTTCGACCGCACCGTCGTCGCGCTCGCCGCGGAGCACCCCCCGTTCGCGCACCTGCTGCGTACGTGGCTCACCGACGTCACCTGGGACACCCTGCTGGGCCCCAGCGCCCGCCACGACCTGCTCGTGGCCTCCTGAAAGATCCGGCGGGCCGACG
Organism: Streptomyces sp. CA2R106; assembly: GCF_037034245.1. Lineage (NCBI taxonomy): Bacteria > Bacillati > Actinomycetota > Actinomycetes > Kitasatosporales > Streptomycetaceae > Streptomyces > Streptomyces sp. CA2R106. The sequence goes on along the minus strand of NZ_JBAGKC010000024.1, from coordinate 21,484 downwards.
GCCGGTCACATCGGCCCGCCGGCCGGTCGGTTCGTCCGTTCGTCCGTCCGTCGGTTCGTCCGTTCCTCTGTTCATCGGGCCGTGGCCGGAACGGATCGGTCGGCCCCCATCGCGAGGCAACTCGGCGGCGACGGCGGAAAGTCTCGTAGGTGAAGAGGCGTTGTCCTTGACGCTGAGGGTGGTCGGAGGCGGTCGCGCGATCCGCGGCCGCCGCCGCGGAGCGCCCCGAGGGACGGCGACCGCCGGAAGGAGCAGGCAATGGCCCAAGGGATCGAGGGGAACGAGGGGATCGAGGGGTTCGACACGACAGCCGTGGCCATGGCGGTGGCGCCGCTGGACACCGCGGCGGCCGCCGACCCGTCCGTGGCCGGGGCGAAAGCGGCGAACCTCGCGCGGGCCGCCGCCGCGGGCCTGCCGGTGCTGCCGGGCTTCGTCCTGGTCCCCGCCGACCGGGCGCCGGACGCACCCGCCGGGGCCGGCGCGGTGCGCGCGGCGTGGGAACAGCTGGCGGGCGGCACAGCGGGACCCGCACCGCAAGAGGCCCGTGAACCGGCCGCGCTGGTGGTGCGCTCCTCCTCCGCCCATGAGGACACCGAGGACTCCTCGATGGCCGGCCGCTTCGACTCGGTGCTCGACGTACGCGGCTGGGACGCCTTCACCCGGGCGGTCCGCCAGGTGCTCGACTCCGCGCTGCGGGTGGCACCGGCGGACGGGGCGGAGGCCGGCCACCCGCTGCACGGGATGGCCGTGCTGGTGCAGCCGATGCTCCAAGCGGCCGCGGGCGGCGTGATGTTCGGCGCCGACCCCGTCGAGGGCCGCTACGACCACATCCTGGTCAGCGCGGTCGCCGGCGGCCCCGACCGGCTCGTGGACGGCAGCACCCAAGGCGTGCGCTACCAACTCACCCGCCGCGGGCGGCTGCTGCACACCGAACCGGCCCAGCCGCACGGCACCGGACCGCTCGACCGCCGGAAACTGGCCCAACTGGTCCGGCTGGCCCGCCGTACCGAGTCCGTCCACGGCGGTCCGCAGGACGTCGAGTTCGGCTTCGACCCGGCCGGCCGGCTCTGGCTCTTCCAGACCCGGCCGATCACCGCGATGGCGTCCCGCCCGCCCCGCGGCGCGCGGCTGCTGGGCCCCGGGCCGGTCGCCGAGACACTGCCGGGCGTCCTCCAACCTCTGGAGGAGGACCTATGGCTGGCCCCGATGAACCAGGGGCTGGCCCTCGCCCTGGACATCGCCGGGGCCGCGCCCCGCCGCAAGCTGCGCAGACTTCCGGTGGCCACCGCGGTGGACGGCCGGGCCGCCGCCGACCTGCGGCTGCTCGGGGCGGTGCCCGCCGCGCACCCGGTGCTCGACTTCGTCAACCCCGCGCCCGGCGCCCGCCGTGCCGCCGCCGCGTGGCGGGTCGGTCGGCTGCGGACGGCGCTGCCGCTGCTCGCCCGGGACCTGATGGCCGACGTCGACCGGCAACTGCACAACTTCGCCGCGCCCCGCCACATGCTCAGCGGCGAGCTGCTGACCGCGGTCGCCTGGGGGCGTACGGTGCTCGCGTCGCTGCACGCGCAGGAGTCCCTGGCCGGCGCCCTGCTGGACGCCGACCCCGGGAGCACCGCCGCGGGCGAGGCGCTGGCGGTGCTCGCCGAGGGCCGGGCGGGCGGCCGTCCCGACCGCGAACTGCTCCGCCGCCAGCCGGTGTTGCTGGCCCTGCTGCCGCCGTCGCTCGGCGAGCACCCCGACCTGCCGGAGCGCGTCGGATGGAACGGGGTGCCGCGCGGCGTCGGGTTCCTGTCCGTCCGCGAGGGGCTGCGGCTGCGCATCCGGTGGGTGCAGGAGATGCAGGCCGCGATGGTGCGGGAGATCGGCGGGCGGATCGACACGCACGGCCCGGCCGCCGAACGGGGCCGGATCGCCCAGCTGCGCTGGCGCGAACTCATGGCGGTGGCCGACGGCGGCCCCCGGCCCGCCGACCTCGCCGAGCGGCTGCCGCGCCCCGCGGCCGCCCCGCTCCCGGCGGCGTTCCGGCTCGCCGCCGACGGCCGGCCGCAGGCGGTGCGCACCGGCCGCGGGGCGCGGGGCGCGGAGACCGGCCAGGGCGCGGGCGGCGGCCGCGGCACAGGCACCGCGTGGCACGGCAGCGAGCCGCGCCCGCCCCACCCGGTGCTGGTCGTCCGCACCCTCGACCCGGCGCTCGCCCCGCTGCTGCCCGGCCTGTCCGGGCTCGTCGCGGAGACCGGCAGCGTGCTGTCCCACCTGGCGGTGCTGGCCCGCGAGTACGGCGTGCCGACCGCGGTGGGCGTCCCCCGCGCCGTCGAGCGCTACGTCCCGGGCACGGCGCTGACAGTGGACGGCGTGACCGGCGCGGTCGGGCACTCCGGGGACACGGCCCCCGGCGGACGTCCCGCTCCCGGCCAGGAGCCCGAGACCTCACCCGGACCCGGCAGCCCCGGCGGGCGGGTTGGCGCCACCGGTCCTGGGAGTCCCGCGGGGCCGGTCGGCGCCGTGCCCGGTCCTCGGAGCCCCGGCGGTCCGGGCGAGGACGCCTTCCCCGGCGCCGATCCGCCGCCGGACGGCGGCAAGGGGCTCGGCACGGGAGGTGATTCCGTTGCCGCGGCTGACGGGCCCGCTGACCCGTCGTCGGTGGCGACGGGCGTACCCGCCGCCGCGCCCGTACCGCCGCCGGACGCCGGGGGCGCCGCGCAGGGCAAGGGGGCCGCGGCATGAAGTACGTCAGCTACCTGTTCGGCGGCCTGTCCACCCTCGCCGCCGCGGTCTACCTCGTCGTCTACCTCTACCGCTGGGAGTGGCAGCGCGCGGTGCTCTGCGGGGTGCTGCTGCTCGCCGTCGAGGGCTTCCTCGTCCTCGCGATCCTACTCGGCCGGATGGGGCGGCTGGAGCGCCGGCTCAACGACTCCGACGCCCGCGCCGAGGAGATCCGGCGCCGGCTGGAGCACGCCCGTGACCAGGCCGCCACCCACCCCTTCCGCTGGCTCGGCGACGGCCGCGGGGACGGCGCCGACCCCGGCGGGGGCGCCTCGCGCACCTTCGTCTTCGTGCCGATCCTGATGGTGACCGGCGCGGCCCTGTCCGGGGTGGCGTGGGTGATCCAGCGGATCGCGGCCGCCACCGCCCGGCCGGGCGCCGAGCGCCGCCTCGCCGGACGGCTGGCGCCGCTGGCCGCGCCGCCGGGCGGAGTGCACGGCGCCGTACCGCAGTTGGAGGACCGGCCCGCGGTGCCGCCGGCCCGGCGGCTGCGGGTACTGCTGTCGGTGGCTGGGGCGGTGGCCGCGGTCGTCCTGCTGGTGTGGGGCGTGTACGCGCTCGCCGACGCCACCGAGACCCGGGAGGAGGCGCGGCCGAACGCCGCGGCCACCACGGTCGTCTTCCAGGTCAAGGTGCACGGCCGGGCCGACGCGCCCGCCCGTGAACTGGCCGCCCGCGACCTGTGGGAGGGCTGCCGCCGCTCCACCTCCGCGCCGAGCCCGGACGCCAGTCTCGGCGTGCTGTCCGACGGCGTGTACGCGGGCGTGATCCGGCCCGCGCTAAGCCCCCATGACGTACTGCGGCTGCGCGGCTGCCTCACCGACGCCTCCGCCAACCGCGTGTCGGCGAAGGTCCTCGGCGACGGCCAGGCCGCGCCTCCGCACTGACCGCGGCCGCGGTCGCTCTGACCGCGCGGGCGCCGCGGCGGAGTAGCCTGTGGCCACCGTCCCCCGTTTTCCACCCAGGTGGTGAACAGCGCCTTGTCCCAGGCCCCGGCTCCACCCGCCCCCGCCCTCCCGACCGCGCCCCCGCTCCCCGTTCCGGTGGACGGGGACGCGGCCGCGGACGCCTGGACCGTACAGGCGCTGGTCCGGCGCACAGCGAAGGTGCTGGTGTGCTGCCTGCTCGGCTACGGCGTGCTGTGGGCCGGCGCAGCCGGCGGCATGCTCGCGCTCACCGCGTGGGCCCGGCACGACGCGTCCGGCGGCCGCCACACGCCCGCCGGGATCAACCACTTCCTCAAGGTCGACGCCAAGGTCTACCGCGGCTCCGCGCCCACCGCGGCCGGCTACCGCGAACTGGCCGCCGACGGCATCCGCACGGTGGTGGACCTGCGCGCGGAGGACCTGTCCGCCCGGGAGTCCGCGCTGCCCGCCCGGGCCGGGCTGACCGCCGTGCGGCTGCCGATCCGCGACGGCCAGACCCCGACCGGGCCGCAGGTCGACGCCTTCCTGCGGGTGGTGCGGGCCTCCGACGGGCCGGTCTACGTGCACTGCGGCGCGGGCGTCGGGCGCACCGGCGCGATGGTCGCCGCGTATCTGGTGCGCACCGGCCAGGCCACCCCAGAGCAGGCCGCGCTGCGCACCGTGGCGGTCGGCCCGCCCTCCATCGAGCAGGTCTACTACGTGCTGCACGCCGGCCGGCACGACAGCAGGCAGCCGCCCGCACTGGTCAGCGGGATCAGCCGGCTGCTCGACGCGCCCCGGCGGATCAAGGCGTCGCTGTGAGGCGGCGCGCGGCGGCATGGCAGGCTTGTCCGTAGCGCGGTAGAGCCATGACGGCAGCGCGGTAGAGCGATGACGGCTTGAGACAGTGAAGACCCGGCCCAGCAGCGGCCGACCAGCAGAAGCGGAGCGTCAAGGTGCAGCGGTGGCGGGGCTTGGAGGACGTTCCCGGTGACTGGGGCCGCAGCGTCGTCACCATCGGGTCGTACGACGGTGTGCACCGCGGGCACCAGCTCATCATGGGGCGGGCCGTGCAGCGGGCGAAGGAACTGGGGCTGCCCTCGGTCGTGGTGACCTTCGACCCGCACCCCAGCGAGGTGGTCCGGCCCGGCACCCACCCGCCGCTGCTGTCGGCGCACCACCGGCGGGCCGAACTCGTCGCGGAACTGGGGGTGGACGCGCTGCTGATCCTGCCGTTCACCAGTGAGTTCTCCAAGCTGACGCCGAGTGAGTTCGTGCGCACCGTGCTGGTGGACGGGCTGCACGCGAAGCTCGTGGTGGAGGGCCCCAACTTCCGCTTCGGCCACAAGGCCGCCGGCGACGTGGACTTCCTGTCCGCGCTCGGCCTGAAGTACGACTACGACCTGGAGGTCGTGGACCTGTTCGTCCGGGGCACCGCCGGCGGCGGCGAGCCGTTCTCCTCCTCGCTGACCCGGCGGCTGATCGCCGAGGGCGACGTGGCCGGCGCCGCGGAGGTGCTGGGCCGCCCGCACCGTGTCGAGGGCGTGGTGGTGCGCGGCGCCCAGCGCGGCCGCGAACTGGGCTTCCCCACCGCCAACGTGGAGACGCTCCCGCACACCGCGATCCCCGCCGACGGCGTCTACGCGGGCTGGCTGCACGTCGACGGCGAGCCGATGCCCGCTGCCATCTCCGTCGGCACCAACCCCACCTTCGACGGCACCGCCCGCACCGTCGAGGCCTACGCCATCGACCGCGTGGGCCTGGACCTCTACGGCCTCCACGTCGCCGTCGACTTCCTCGCCTACCTGCGCGGCATGGAGAAGTTCGACACCATCGACGCGCTGCTGGAGCGGATGTCCGACGACGTCAAGCGCGCCCGCGAGCTCCTGGAGACCGCCGAACCGCCCCGCACCTGACCGCCGGGCCGGCCGTACGCGTAGCCGACGGCCTGCACGCGGTCGCGGACTTCGCGTGTGACCAGCACCCGGCTGCCGCTCCATCCGGTCGTCGTCCGGCGGGCCGTTCGTACGCCGCCAGGGCCGCCGCCACGGCGGCGGCCCTGGGGTCGCGCGTGCGCGCGCCCGGCGCGTCGTCGGACGCGTCGGGCGCGGGCGGTCAGTGCTGCGGGGGCGGCGGGGGCGAGGGGTAGCCGTAGCCCTGCTGGGGAGGCTGCGGGTTCTGCGGCGGCTGCCCGGGCTGGTCCGGTTGTCCCGGCCAACCCTGCTGGGCCTGTGGCGCCTGCGGCTGCGCCGACTCCGGCTGGAAGCCCGGCTGCCCGGCCCCCGGCTGCCCCGGCGCCGGCGGGTACGGCTGCGGCGGACCGGCCGGCGCGGCGCCGTACTGGCCCGGCGGGACCTGGCCGGGCGGCATCGGCTGCCCGCCGTACGGCCCGGGCTGCGGCTGGCCGTACGGGCCGGCGGGCGGGGCGCCGTACGGGTTCGGGGGCTGCTCGGGGCCGGGCTGCCCGCCCGGCACCGGGTACGGCCCGCCGCCGTCCTGGGGGGCGCCGTACGGACCGGGCGGCGGGAACGCCGCGGGCTGGCCGGGCTGCCCCGGCATCGGCGGCGCCTGCACCGGCGGCGGGTTGTTGCCGTCCTGCGTCCACAGCCCCTGCGCCTGCTGGGCCCGTACGAAGTCCTCGGCGACCATCGCCGAGAGGTTGAAGTACGCCTCGCGGGTCTTCGGCCGCATCATGTCGAGGTCGACCTCGGCGCCCGCGGCCAGGTGCTCGTCGAAGGGCACGACCAGCACGCCGCGGCAGCGGGTCTGGAAGTGCGCCACGATGTCGTCCACCTTGATCATCTTGCCGGTCTCGCGCACCCCGGAGATGACGGTCAGGCTGCGGGAGACCAGCTCGGCGTAGCCGTGCGCGGACAGCCAGTCGAGGGTGGTGCTGGCGCTGGAGGCGCCGTCGACGGACGGCGTCGAGACGATGATCAGCTGGTCGGCCAGGTCCAGCACGCCGCGCATCGCGCTGTAGAGCAATCCGGTGCCGGAGTCGGTGAGGATCACCGGGTACTGGCGGCCCAGCACGTCGATGGCGCGCCGGTAGTCCTCGTCGCTGAACGCGGTGGACACCGCCGGGTCCACGTCGTTGGCGATGATCTCCAGGCCGGAGGGCGCCTGCGAGGTGAACCGCCGGATGTCCATGTAGCTGTTGAGGTAGGGGATCGCCTGCACCAGGTCGCGGATGGTCGCGCCGGTCTCCCGCCGCACCCGGCGGCCGAGGGTGCCCGCGTCCGGGTTGGCGTCGATCGCGAGGATCTTGTCCTGCCGTTCGCTGGCCAGCGTCGCGCCGAGCGCGGTCGTGGTGGTCGTCTTGCCGACGCCGCCCTTGAGGCTGATCACCGCGATCCGGTAGCAGGACAGCACCGGGGTGCGGATCAGCTCCAGCTTCCGCTTCCGCTCGGCCTCCTCCTTCTTGCCGCCGATCTTGAACCGCGACGGCTGCGCGTTGGCACCCGGCCGCTTCGGCTTCGGCTGGTTGCGCAGCAGCCGCTCCGAGCTCAGCTCGACGGCCGCGGTGTAGCCGAGCGGCGCGCCGCCCTGCGTGGTGCGCTGGCGCTGGTCGGGCGTCACCGTCGGCCAGCCGCCCGCGCGGGGGTCGACGGGCGCGGCCGGTGCGGCGGGCGGGGCGGCCGCCGGGGGCGTCTGGGGCGCCGGTTCGGGCGCGGCGGCCGCACCCGGCGGGTTCTGCTGCGGGAAGCCGTACGCGCCGTGCTGGGGCAGCGGCTGGAGCGAGCCGGCCTCGGGCTGCGGCTGGCCGGGCTGGCGCGGGTAGCCGTACCCGCCGTCCGGTCCGGCCCCGGCGGCCGCCGGAAGCTGCGACGGACCCGGCTGCGGGTACCCGGGCTGCGGCGGGACGCCGCCGGGCGGCACCGGTGCGGCGGCCGGAGCTGGGGCCGGTGCGGGTGCCGGGGCGTGCGGCTGCGGGCCTTCCGCGGCAGGGAGCGCGGGCGCGGCGTGCGGCTGGGCCGGCTGACCGGGCGGGCCCTGCTGCGGGAAGCCGTATCCGGCGGCGGCCGGAGGCTCCTGGGCGGGGGCCGGTACCGGTGCCGGGGGAGCCGCGGCGGGCTGCGGCTGGGCGTGCCCGGTCGGACCGGCGGGCGCGGGGGGCTGCTGCTGCGGGAAGCCGTAACCGGGCCCGGCGGGGGCGGTCTGCGCCGCCTGGGGCTCCTGAGGCGCGGTCGGAGCAGGCGCCGGCGCCGGGGGAGCGGGGGGCGTCGCGGCGGGCTGCGGCTGCGCGTACCCCGTCGGGCGCGGCAGCTCGAAACCGGACGGCTGGGCCTGGGGCGAGGGCGGCGGCAGCGGCGCGGCGGCCGGCTGCGGCTGCGCGTACCCCGTGGGCGCGGGCAACTGCTCGGCAGGCGCGGCCGGTTGCGGCGCCTCGGGCTGCGGTTGCTGCTGGACGGGCTGCGGTTGCGGCTGCGGCTGCGCGGACGGCGGCGGGAAGCCGTACCCGGCCGGGACGACCGGCTGCCCGACCGGCGGCGGGAAGTCCGCCCCCGGGCCGCCGGCGGCGGGCGCGGCCGGGGGAGCCGGTGCGGGCGGCGCCGGCTCCTCGGCGCGCTGGAACTGCGGGGGCAGCGGCGGCATCGGGCCGCGCGGCGCGTCCGGCGTCCACGGCTTCGGGTCCTCGGCGGGCGGCACCGGCAGCGGCGTCCACACCGGCGCGCGCTTCTGCGCCGGCGCGTCCTGCGCCTCGGGCTCCTGGGCGGCAGCCGGCCGCGCGCTCTCGGGGGCCTCGTTCTCCGGCCGGGCCTCCGGCCGGGCGTCCTGCGGGGGCGCCGCCGGCTCGGCCGCGGGCCGCGTGTCCCGCGGCGGCCACTCCGCCTTCGCCAGCATCGCGGCCGCCCGCTCCTCGATCTCGCGGCGCATCGCGGCGGGGGAGCGGTGGTCGCCCTCGGCCGAAGACCCCCGCGCCGCCGGGGCGTCGCTCTTCTTGGCCATGAGTTCGGACCCGGGCGGAAGCGGCGGCAAGCCGTCGTCCTCTTCCTCCTCGTCCTGCGTCCAGGCGGGCTTGGCGTCCTCCGGCTCCGGCGCACCGGCAGGCGCGTCCTTCGGCTCGACGGCAGCAGGGGCGGGCACGGACGGTACGGAGGAGGCGGACCAGGAGGGCCTGGCGTCCTCCGGCTGAGCCGAGCCGCCCGCGGCGACCCGGGCGCCGGAGGCCGAACCGCTGCCCAGGCCCCCCACCGGAGGCAGCGAGGCGGCCGACCACGACGACGCGTCACCCGGCGCGGCACCCGCGCCGGCCTCGGGCCGCGGCTCCCAGACCGGCGCGCGCGACCCCGAGCCCTCGGGCTCCGCCGCGGCCGCGGCGGGGCTGTCCGGCTCCGCTTCGGCGTCGGCGCCGCTGTCGGCGTCCGGGTCGCTGCCGCTCTGCATGTACCAGGCCGGAGGGGTGAAATCGAAGCGGTATTCGCCGGTGATGTCCGTGACCTCACCCCCGGAGGGGCCCTCGACAGGGGCGGCCCCGCCCGCGCGGTTGTCGTCCCGATCGCTGCTCACAATGCCTCCAGGTCTGCGTCGGGGAGCAACGCGTCACCGTCTCCCCACCCCGTGTGCCGCACGGGCTCTTCTGTGCCCCGCGGTCCCCGCCACTTCGACGGACAGCCTAATAGCCGGTCGCCGTACGCCGTCAGGCCGTTCGGACACCCTTTCCGCTCCTTCCCGCCCGAATCGCCCCGGACACCTCGGCCGCGCCTCGGCCCCGCCCCGCCCGGCCCGCCGCCGCGTGCCGCCACCCGCCACCGCCTGCCACCGCCCGCGCGGCTGTGCTGTCGCCGCGCTGTGAAGCGCGTATACGATCGCCTCCATGCGCCCCGGGCGGATCATCTTCCTCAACGGCACGTCCAGCGCGGGCAAGTCGAGCATCGCCCGCGAGCTGTTGGCGATCCTCGACGGCGACCCCTACTTCCACTTCCCGGTCGACGGCATCAACGCCATGCGCGCGGCCAAGGACGTCGCCCCCGACGCGCTCGACGCGGTGCTCACCCGCACCCGGATGGGATACCACCGCGCCGTGGCGGGAATGGCCGCCGCGGGCAACGACCTCGTCGTCGACCACGTGCTGAGCGAGCCGTGGCGGCTGGACGACTGCCTGACCGTCCTCGCCGACGCCGAGGTCTTCCTCATCGGCGTGCACTGCCCGCTGCCGGAGCTCAAGCGCCGCGAGCAGGCGCGCGCCGACCGTCCGCCGGGCCTGGCCGCCTACCAGTACACCCGGGTGCACGCCCACGGCGTGTACGACTTTGAGTGCGACACCGGCACCGCCTCGCCGCGTGCCTGCGCGGAGCTCGTCAAGGAGTACGTCGAGTCGCGCGTCGCCTGCGGCCGCCCGCCGACCGCCTTCCGCCGGCTGCGCGCGATCCGGGCCGCGCGGGAGGCACAGGCGGCCCGGGCGGCCCGCGCGGCGTACCCGGGCGCGCCCTGGTCGGCGTACCCGGCCGGCCACGCCGCCCACCCGGGGTGACCCGCGGGTAGGGAGGTCGACGCGCCCTGCTACCCTGGGTGGCGGCCACGCGTGTGCACGCACCGCGTGGCAGCGCCTTGCGAGTCATGTGAGATTCCCCCGCGATGCAGACCGGGGGCGCTCGAAGGCCGTAGACACCCTGAGGAGTCCGTATGTCGCTCGACGTCGAGACGAAGAAGCAGATCATCGCCGAGTTCGGCACCAAGGAGGGCGACACCGGCTCCCCCGAGGTCCAGGTCGCACTGCTGTCGCGCCGGATCTCGGACCTGACCGAGCACCTCAAGACCCACAAGCACGACCACCACTCGCGTCGTGGTCTGCTGATCCTGGTCGGCCAGCGCCGCCGTCTGCTGCAGTACCTGGCCAAGAAGGACATCACGCGCTTCCGTGAGCTGCGCGAGCGCCTCGGCATCCGTGCCGGTGCGGCCGGCGTCCGCTAGGAAGCCACCAGGGAGCGGTCCCCGTTCGACACGGGACCGCTCCCTTTTCCGTACGGCCTTCCGTACGACCGTTCCGTATGTTCCGTATCCGTATGTTCCGTACGACTTTCCGGCGGACGGCTCCGAGTAGCCGTTCGACGGACCCGCGGCACCCGCCCGGGCCGCGCGCATGACGTGCGCGATCCGGCCCGCGTCTGGTGCAATGGGGCTGTTGACACCGTTCGGGTGTTGACAACGCACGAGGAGGAGCGTCCTCCTGACCGCCGCATACGCCGGTCCTCGGTAGTGGCCCCCGGGTGGCACCCGCCACCGGAGGCTTCGATCGAAGACCGGCCCCGGCGGGACGACGCACCTCCACCGAAGGCCCGGCAGGGACACGCCCTGCGGGCAAAAACGAGGAGAAACCCGATAGTGGAGAACGAGACCCACTACGCCGAAGCCGTGATCGACAACGGTTCCTTCGGCACCCGCACCATCCGCTTCGAGACGGGCCGCCTGGCCCGCCAGGCCGCCGGCTCCGCCGTGGCCTACCTGGACGACGACACCATGGTGCTGTCGGCGACCAGCGCCTCGAAGCAGCCCAAGGAGCACTTCGACTTCTTCCCCCTCACGGTGGACGTCGAGGAGCGCATGTACGCCGCCGGCCGCATCCCCGGCTCCTTCTTCCGCCGCGAGGGCCGCCCCTCCGAGGACGCCATCCTCACCTGCCGGCTGATCGACCGCCCGCTGCGCCCGTCCTTCGTCAAGGGCCTGCGCAACGAGATCCAGGTCGTCTGCACCGTCATGGCGCTCAACCCCGACCACCTCTACGACGTGGTCGCCATCAACGCCGCCTCCTGCTCCACGCAGCTGGCCGGCCTGCCGTTCTCCGGCCCCATCGGCGGTGTCCGGGTCGCGCTGATCAAGAACCAGTGGGTGGCGTTCCCGACCCACAGCGAGCTGGAGGAGGCCGTCTTCGACATGGTCGTCGCCGGCCGCGTGCTGGACGACGGCGACGTCGCGATCATGATGGTCGAGGCCGAGGCCACCGCGCACACCATCAAGCTGGTCGAGGGCGGTGTCGAGGCGCCGACCGAGGAGGTCGTGGCCGCCGGCCTGGAGGCCGCCAAGCCGTTCATCAAGGTGCTGTGCAAGGCGCAGTCCGAACTGGCCGCCAAGGGCGCCAAGCCCACCGCCGAGTTCCCGATCTTCCTGGACTACCAGGACGACGTGCTGGAGGCGCTGGAGTCCGCGGTCACCGGCGAGCTCGCGCAGGCGCTCACCATCCCCGGCAAGCAGGCCCGCGAGGCCGAGCTGGACCGGGTCAAGGGCCTGGCCGCCGAGAAGCTGCTGCCGCAGTTCGAGGGGCGCGAGAAGGAGATCTCCGCCGCCTACCGCGCCCTGACCAAGAAGCTGGTCCGCCAGCGCGTCATCCGCGACAAGGTCCGCATCGACGGCCGCGGCGTCACCGACATCCGCACCCTGGCCGCCGAGGTCGAGGCGATCCCGCGGGTGCACGGCTCGGCGCTGTTCGAGCGCGGTGAGACCCAGATCCTGGGCGTCACCACCCTCAACATGCTCCGCATGGAGCAGCAGCTCGACACGCTCGCGCCCGAGACGCGCAAGCGCTACATGCACAACTACAACTTCCCGCCGTACTCCGTCGGCGAGACCGGCCGCGTCGGCTCCCCCAAGCGCCGCGAGATCGGCCACGGCGCGCTCGCCGAGCGCGCCCTGCTCCCGGTCCTGCCCACCCGCGAGGAGTTCCCCTACGCGATCCGGCAGGTCTCCGAGGCGCTCGGCTCCAACGGGTCCACCTCCATGGGCTCGGTCTGCGCCTCCACCATGTCGCTGCTGAACGCCGGTGTGCCGCTCAAGGCCCCCGTCGCCGGTATCGCCATGGGCCTGATCTCCCAGGAGATCGAGGGCGAGACGCACTACGTCGCGCTGACCGACATCCTCGGCGCCGAGGACGCGTACGGCGACATGGACTTCAAGGTCGCCGGCACCAAGAAGTTCGTCACCGCCCTCCAGCTCGACACCAAGCTCGACGGCATCCCCGCGTCGGTGCTGGCCGCGGCCCTCAAGCAGGCCCGCGACGCCCGCCTGCACATCCTCGACGTGATGATGGAGGCCATCGACTCCCCGGACGAGATGTCCCCCAACGCCCCGCGGATCATCAGCATCAAGATCCCCGTGGACAAGATCGGCGAGGTCATCGGCCCCAAGGGCAAGATGATCAACCAGATCCAGGAGGACACCGGCGCCGACATCTCGATCGAGGACGACGGCACCGTCCTGATCGGCGCCACCGAGGGCTCCCAGGCCGAGGCCGCGCGGGCGATGATCAACCAGATCGCCAACCCGACCATGCCCGAGGTCGGCGAGCGGTACCTGGGCACCGTGGTGAAGACCACCACCTTCGGCGCCTTCGTCTCGCTGATGCCCGGCAAGGACGGACTGCTGCACATCTCGCAGATCCGCAAGCTCGCCGGCGGCAAGCGCGTCGAGAACGTCGAGGACGTCCTCGGCGTGGGCACCAAGGTCCAGGTCGAGATCGCCGAGATCGACCAGCGCGGCAAGCTCTCCCTGATCCCCGTCATCGAGGGCGAGGACGACGGCGCGGAGCAGAAGGACGAGTCGGCCAAGTGACGACCCGCTCCACCGCAGTGACGGCCCGCCCCTCCACCAAGGGGCGGGCCGTCCGCACACGGACCCTGCTGCCCGGCACCGACGGCACCGGCACCGTACGCCGCTCCGTGCTCCCCGGCGGCCTGCGCGTCGTCACCGAGACACTGCCCACCGTGCGCTCGGCCACCTTCGGCATCTGGGCCGGCGTCGGCTCCCGCGACGAGACCCCCGTCCTCAACGGCGCCACGCACTACCTGGAGCACCTGCTCTTCAAGGGCACCCAGCGGCGCAGCGCCCTCGACATCTCCGCGGCGATCGACGCCGTCGGCGGCGAGATGAACGCCTTCACCGCCAAGGAGTACACCTGCTACTACGCCAGGGTGCTCGACACCGACCTGCCGCTCGCCATCGACGTGGTCTGCGACATGCTCACCGGGTCCCTGATCCGCCAGGAGGACATCGACGCCGAACGCGGCGTCGTCCTGGAGGAGATCGCCATGACCGAGGACGACCCCGGCGACCAGGTGCACGACCTGTTCACCACCGCGCTCCTGGGCGACTCCCCGCTCGGCCGCCCCGTCCTCGGCACCGTCGAGACCGTCAACGCCCTCACCCGCGACCAGGTCGCCCGCTTCTACCGCAAGCACTACGACCCCACCCGGCTCGTCGTCGCCGCCGCGGGCAACATCGACCACGCCACCGTCGTCCGCCAGGTCCGCCGCGCCTTCGAACGCGCCGGCGCCCTCACCGACACCGGCGCCGCACCCCAGCCGCCCCGCGCCGGGAAGCGGACGATCCGCGGCGGCGGACACGTCGAGATCCTCGACCGGCGCACCGAACAGGCCCACGTGGTGCTCGGCATGCCCGGCCTGTCCCGCACCGACGAACGCCGCTGGGCCCTGGGCGTCCTCAACACCGCGCTCGGCGGCGGCATGAGCTCCCGGCTCTTCCAGGAGGTCCGCGAGAAGCGCGGCCTGGCCTACTCCGTGTACTCCTACACCTCCTCCTACGCCGACTGCGGCATGTTCGGCGTCTACGCCGGCTGCCAGCCGCGCCGCCTGCCCGACGTCCTCAAGATCTGCCGCGACGAACTCCACCACGTCGCCGAGCAGGGCCTCAGCGACGAGGAACTGCGCCGCGCCATCGGCCAGCTCTCCGGCTCCACCGTGCTGGGCCTGGAGGACACCGGCGCCCTGATGAACCGGATCGGCAAGAGCGAACTGTGCTGGGGCGAGCAGCTGTCCGTGGACGACCTGCTGGCCCGGATCGCCGCGGTGACCCCGGCCCAGGTACGCGAGGTGGCCCGCGATGTACTGGGGCAGCGGCCCTCCCTGGCGGTCATAGGGCCGGTCAAGGAGAAGCAGGCCGCACGGCTGCACGAGGCCATCGCGTAGCCTGCGCACTGTCCGCAGGTGCGCAGGCAGGCACCGTGTAACACCCGCACGCCCTGCTGCGTGACCCTTACACCCGGAGGACTCCCCAACGATGAGCAAGCTGCGAGTGGCCGTCATCGGTGCGAAGGGCCGGATCGGCTCGGAGGCGGTCCGCGCCGTCGAGGCCGCCGACGACCTCGACCTGGTCGCCGCGGTCGGCCGCGGCGACCGGCTGGAGGCGCTGACCGAATCCGGCGCCCAGGTCGCGGTCGAACTCACCCACCCCGACTCCGTCCTTGCCAACCTGGAGTTCTGTGTCGGCCACGGCATCCACACCGTGGTCGGCACCACCGGCTGGACCCCCGAGCGGCTGGAGACCCTGAGCGGCTGGCTCGACGCCTCGCCCGGCACCGGCGCGCTCATCGCCCCCAACTTCTCCATCGGCGCCGTCCTCACCATGCGCTTCGCCCAGCAGGCGGCCCCCTGGTTCGAGTCCGTCGAGGTCATCGAGCTGCACCATGACAACAAGGCCGACGCGCCCAGCGGCACCGCCACCCGCACCGCCCAGCTGATCGCCGCCGCCCGCACCGAGGCCGGCCGCCCGGCACAGCACGACCCCACCACCCACGGCCTCGACGGCGCCCGCGGCGCCGACGTCGACGGCGTCCCGGTGCACTCCGTACGGCTGCGCGGCCTGCTCGCCCACCAGGAGGTCCTGCTCGGCGGCACCGGCGAGACCCTCACCATCCGCCACGACTCGCTGCACCACAGCAGCTTCATGCCCGGCATCCTGCTCGCCGTCCGCACCGTCCCCGGCGTCCCCGGCCTCACCTTCGGCCTGGAGCACTTCCTCACCGACGGACCCGGCGCGGCGGACGGCACCACCACCGCCGGGCACCAGGGAGACTGAACCCGATGCGCGCCAAGCTCAGCTACACCGTCTCCGCGGTCGTCCTCGTCTTCTACTTCGTGCTCGTCGGCGACCGCGGAGTGCTGCTGATCGCCGACGGCCGGCCCGTCACCGTCGCCTTCGGCCTCGCCGTCCTGGTGCTCCCGCTGATCGGCGCCTGGTTCCTGTGGCACACCACCCAGTTCGCCCGGCACGCCGGACGGCTGGGCCGGGAGCTCGAGGCCGAGGGCGGGCTGCCCGTGGACGAGCTGGCCCGCACCCCCAGCGGCCGTATCGACCGCGCCTCGGCCGACGCCGTGTTCGCCAGGCGCCAGGCCGAGACCGAGGCCGACCCCGAGGACTGGCGCAACTGGTTCCGCCTCGCCGTCGCCTACTTCGACGCCCGCGACACCCCGCGCGCCCGCAAGGCCATGCAGCGCGCCATCCGCCTCCATGACGCGCAGGCGGCACATCCGCCCGTACGGGCGGCAGGCGCCGCCCAGCAGGCCGCGGACGACCCGCGGTAGCCGACAATGGGCCCACCGCAGGCGCGCGGCGCCCTCAGCGCAGTTCCAGCGACCAGCCCTCTATGGCGTCCGCGGCGACGTCGAACGCCTCCGCCCGCCCCAGGAAGTCCGCGTTGTGGTCGGTCATCAGCGGCCGCAGCGCGGTACCGCGCCGGCTGATCACCAGCGCCTGCCCCTGCACACTGCGCGGCAGCCCCAGCACCCGCACCGGCTGCTGCGCGGTGCGCACCGACGTCACCTGCGGCCAGGGCACGGTGACCGTGGTGAAGTACCCGACCTGCCGCAGCCCCCTGCCGCTGAGCCACACGCCCATCCGCAGCAGCCGCAGCGTGCCCGCGATCACCAGTGCGGCCAACAGGACCAGCACACCCCCGCCCTGCACGCTCTTGGCGGCGACCATGATCAGCGCGGCGAACAGCAGGTAGGCGGCGAGCATCAGCGCCAGCGCGGCGACGGCGACCCGCCAGGGGCCCGGACGGTACGGGCGCATCCAGCGGTCCCGCAGGTCGGCGGGCAGCGGCCGGCCGGTCGCGTACTCGTCGTCAACGGCGGCGGCGGAGCGGAAGGGCAAGGACACGCGGAGAATCCTTCGGCTGCTGTCAGGTGCAAGGGCTGTTGACGGGTGAGGTTATCCGGCCCGGTCGCGGCGGCCAAGCTCCGGGTCGGCCCGGCTGCGGCTGCCGCCCGGACCCACCCCATAAGCTGAGCGGCGCACAACAGACAACAGGAAGGACCCGCCGGTGTCCACCGACCAGCCCGCCACCGAGACCCCCGCCCCCGCCCCCGTCCACTTGCGGGACGACGTCACGGTCGAGCTCGTCAAGCACAGCGCGTCCGACACCGACGTCCTGTGGGCGGCCCGCGTCTCCACCGCGGGCGAGCAGTCCCTCGAAGAGCTGACCAAGGACCCCGAGCGCTCCAAGGGCCTGATCAACTACCTGATGCGCGACCGCCACGGCAGCCCCTTCGAGCACAACTCGATGACCTTCTTCATCAGCGCCCCGATCTTCGTCATCCGCGAGTTCATGCGCCACCGCGCCGGATGGTGCCTGGCCGGCGACACCGAGATCACCCTGGAGAGCGAGGCGGGCGGACTGCGCCGCCGCACGATCAAGGACCTCTACCAGCAGTGGCACCACGGTGTCGAGGAGCGGCTGCCGACCCCGGCCGGTGGGGCCACCTGGCACACCAAGGCCGGCAAGTGGATGGCGCAGGCGCGCCACCAGGGCCGCAACCACTACCTCGGCCTGTACGACAGCCGGGAGGCGGCGGACAGCGCGGTCGCGGAGTTCCGCGAGGAGCACCCGAGCACGCGGGTGCGCCGGTTGGAGTCGGTCCGCCGCAACCACGTGCGGTGCTACGACGAGGAAACCCTCCGAACCCAGCGGGCCCGGATCGTCGACGTCATGGAGTCGGGCACCAAGTCCCTGATCCGCATCACCACCGAGGGCGGCCGCACCCTGCGCTGCTCGGTCGACCACGCGATCCTCACCCCCGACGGCTGGCGCAAGGCGGGCGAGCTGGCTGCCGGGGACGCCGTGATGAGCGCGGGCACCGCGGTACGCCCGTCCGCGGGGCTGGTTCCGCCGAGCCTGCGCCGCGGCATCGGCGTGTGGACGTCGATGCAGCGCGAGCGCCTGATCGCGGAGACGGACACCTGCCACCTGTGCGGCGGCAGCTTCCCGCGCGGGTCCCTGGCCCTGGACCATGTGGTGCCGGTGGCCGCGGACCTGACGAAGGCCCTCGACACCGGCAACCTCGCTCCCGCCTGCGAGGAGTGCCACGCCACCAAGAGCGCCTCGGAGCAGGCGCTCGCCCAGCGGGGCGGGAAGATCGCCGTCGCACTCCCCGACCGCATCACCGCGGTGGTCGAGGACGGCGAGGAGATGACCTACGACCTGGCCGTCGCCGGTCCGTGGCACAACTTCCTGGCGAACGGGATCGTCGTCCACAACTCGTACAACGAGGAGTCCGGGAGGTACCGGGAGCTGCGGCCGGTGTTCTACGTGCCGGGCAAGGAGCGCAAGCTCGTGCAGCAGGGCCGGCCGGGGAAGTACGAGTTCGTGGCCGGGAGCGATGAGCAGCGCGAGGCGGCGCTCGCCGTGATGGCGGAGTCGTACGAGCGGTCGTACGCGGCCTACCAGGAGCTGCTGGCGGCCGGGGTGGCCCGGGAAGTGGCCAGGTCGACGCTGCCGGTGGGGCTGTTCTCGTCGATGTACGCCACGTGCAACGCCCGGTCGCTGATGCACTTCCTCGGGTTGCGGACACAGCACGAGCTGGCCCGGGTCCCGTCCTTCCCGCAGCGGGAGATCGAGATGGTCGGCGAGCTGATGGAGGCGGAGTGGGCGAAGCTGATGCCGCTCACGCACGCCGCGTTCAACGCGAACGGCCGAGTCGCCCCCTAGGAAATGTCCGAAGTGTTCGGATTGCAGGCATTCGCGAAGTTCATCTAGGCTGCGGAAACGGACTCCGGTGCTGCCTGAACCCCCGAGCAGGCAGCGCTGGAGTCCTCATCGCGGACCCGGTTGTCCACAGGCCGCGCCGACCATGGCTGCGCAGCCGCACACACACCCAGTAACGTGGGACGTATGGCTCCGACTTCCACCCCTGACGCCCCCTTCGGGCGGGTGCTGACCGCCATGGTCACGCCGTTCACCGCCGACGGCGCCCTCGATGCCGACGGCGCACAGCGGCTCGCCGCCCACCTCGTGGACCAGGGCAACGACGGACTCGTCGTCAACGGCACCACGGGTGAGTCGCCCACCACCAGCGACGACGAGAAGGACCGGCTGGTCCGCGCCGTCCTCGAAGCCGTGGGCGACCGCGCCCACGTCGTCGCCGGCGTCGGGACCAATGACACCGCGCACAGCACCGCCCTCGCCCGCCAGGCCGAGCGCGCCGGCGCCCATGGCCTGCTCGCCGTGACGCCGTACTACAGCAAGCCCCCGCAGGAGGGCCTGTACCGGCACTTCACCGCGATCGCCGACGCCACCGCCCTGCCGGTCATGCTCTACGACATCCCCGGCCGCAGCGCCGTCCCCATCGAGACGGAGACCCTGGTCCGGCTCGGCGACCACCCCCGGATCGTCGCCAACAAGGACGCGAAGGGCGACCTCGCCGCCGCGAGCTGGGCCATCTCCCGCAGCGGCCTCGCCTGGTACTCCGGCGACGACATGCTCAACCTGCCGCTGCTGTCGATCGGCGCCACCGGCTTCGTCTCCGTCGTCGGCCACCTCGTCTCCAGCGAGCTGCGCGCCCTCCTGGACGCGTACACCAGCGGGGACGTCGCCAAGGCCACCGAGATCCACCAGTGCCTGCTGCCCGTCTACACCGGCATGTTCCGCGCCCAGGGCGTCATCACCACCAAGACCGCCCTCGCGCTGCGCGGACTGCCCGCAGGCCCGCTCCGGCTGCCCCTGGTCCCCCTCGGCGAGGAGGAGACCGAGCAGCTCAGGAAGGATCTCGCCGCGGGCGGGGTACACCTCTGAGCACGGCCGGAACACCACAGGACCTCACAACTGAATACCGCAGCGCTCCGCGGCACCGCCCGGGCCCGGGCAGGCCGCGCGCGGCCCGCGGAGACGCCGGACGCCACACTTCGGTCCGCAGGACGCCGGACCACGAAAACGTCAGCGTCGGAAAAGCCTTCCGAACGCGGCAGCACCACTCGAACACCGGAACAGCGTCGCGCCGGCCGCGGCCCCCACGAGGGGCCCTCTGGCATGCGCGGTAAGGAGAAACCCTTTGAGTCATCCGCACCCTGAACTCGGTCCCCCGCCGGCACTCGCGGAGGGCGGTCTGCGCATCACCCCGCTCGGCGGACTGGGCGAGATCGGCCGCAACATGACCGTCTTCGAATACGCCGGCCGGCTGCTCATCGTCGACTGCGGCGTCCTCTTCCCCGAAGAGGAGCAGCCCGGCGTCGACCTGATCCTGCCGGACTTCACTTCCATCCGCGACCGGCTGAACGACGTGGTCGGCATCGTCCTGACGCACGGCCACGAGGACCACATCGGCGCCGTCCCCTTCCTGCTCCGCGAGAAGGACGACATCCCGCTGATCGGCTCCAAGCTCACCCTCGCCCTGGTCGAGGCGAAGCTCCAGGAGCACCGCATCCGCCCGTACGCCCTGGAGGTCAAGGAGGGCGACCGGGAGCGGATCGGCCCCTTCGACTGCGAGTTCGTCGCGGTCAACCACTCCATCCCGGACGCGCTCGCGGTCGCCATCCGCACCCCGGCCGGCAATGTCGTCGTCACCGGCGACTTCAAGATGGACCAGCTCCCGCTCGACGGGCGCCTGACGGACCTGCCGACCTTCGCGCGGCTCGGCGAGGAGGGCATCGACCTGCTCCTGGCCGACTCCACGAACGCCGAGGTCCCCGGCTTCGTGCCGCCGGAGCGCGACATCTCGCAGGTGCTCCGGCAGACCTTCGCCAAGGCGGAGAAGCGGATCATCGTCGCGAGTTTCGCCAGCCATGTGCACCGCATCCAGCAGGTGCTGGACGCCGCCCACGAGCGGGGCCGCAAGGTCGCGTTCGTCGGCCGCTCCATGGTCCGGAACATGGGCATCGCCCGCGACCTCGGCTATCTCAAGGTGCCGAGCGGGCTCATCGTCGACGTCAAGGTGCTCGACGACCTGCCCGACGAGAAGGTCGTGCTGGTCTGCACCGGTTCCCAGGGCGAGCCGATGGCCGCACTGTCCCGGATGGCCAACCGCGACCACCAGATCCGCATCGTCGAGGGCGACACCGTCGTCCTCGCCTCGTCCCTCATCCCGGGCAACGAGAACGCGGTCTACCGCGTGATCAACGGACTGACCCGCTGGGGCGCCAACGTCGTCCACAAGGGCAACGCGAAGGTCCACGTCTCGGGGCACGCCTCGGCCGGCGAGCTGCTGTACTTCTACAACATCTGCAAGCCGCGCAACCTCATGCCCATCCACGGCGAGTGGCGCCATCTGCGGGCCAACGCCGACCTGGGCATGCTCACCGGCATTCCCCGCGACCGCACCGTCATCGCGGAGGACGGCGTCGCCGTCGACCTCATCGACGGCAAGGCGAAGATCGCGGGCAAGGTCCAGGCCGGCTATGTGTACGTCGACGGCCTGTCGGTCGGCGACATCACCGAGTCGTCCCTGAAGGACCGTCGCATCCTGGGCGAGGAAGGCATCGTCTCGGTCTTCGTCGTGGTCGACAGCACCACGGGCAAGCTCGTCGGCGGTCCCCACATCCACGCCAGGGGCTCGGGCATCGAGGACGACGCGTTCGCCGCGGTGATCCCCAAGATCGAGGAGGGGCTGTCCCGTTCGGCCTCCGACGGCGTCATGGAGACCCGGCAGATCCAGCAGATCATCCGTCGCTCGGTCGGCAAGTGGGTGTCCGACACCTACCGCCGCCGTCCGATGATCCTGCCGGTGGTCGTCGAAGTCTGACGCACCGTCAAGATCGTTCCAGGGAGCGGGCCGCCGGATTTGCATCCGGCGGCCCGCTCCAGTACGTTGGCA
>NZ_JBAGKC010000023.1:0-125255 GCF_037034245.1 Streptomyces sp. CA2R106 | reverse complement strand
CTGCCTCCTCGATCGTGCGTTGTCATGACGTGCGGTTAATGAGTTGGACCCCGCAGACCCCGATTCGTCACGCGTCCGCGGTGAGGATTTTTTCCGGACTGATCCGACGTGGCTGCGTGACATTCGGCGTTCTCGCGTGTCGAAAGAAATGAACAAACGAGAGGAGCCGCCGCGTGTCGGGACACCGCAAAATCACCAGGCCGGGTAGCGCGGGCACCGGCAACACGGCGCTGCCAAGCGCCTCGGAAAGCGACGTCACATCCACGATCGGGCCACCGCCGACAAAGACGGCAGCTGGTCTGCTCACGTCCGAACCACCGGTCGACGAGCTACTCGCCGTACGCGCGGGAGAGGGTGACGAGGACGCCTTCGCCGCGCTCGTGCAAAGGCATGTGGGGCCGCTGCTGCAGCTTGCTGAGCGGTTGCTCGGCAACCGCGCCGAGGCCGAGGACGCCGTTCAGGACGGCTTCGTCAGCGCCTGGCGCAGGCTTCCCGAGTTCCGCGGCGAGGCGCGGTTCAAGACGTGGATATACCGCATCGTCACCAACCGCTGTCTGAACCTCCTGCGCTCGCGTCGCCCGGTCGTCCCGCTCGACGGCTCCCCTGAGCCGGCGGCACCGGACCACCAGGCTTCGCCCGAGCGCGTAGCCGAGTCGCGGGCCACAACCAGCGCCTTGTTCCAGGCACTGTCCCGGCTCTCGCCGGAACAGCGGGCCTGCTGGGTGCTCAGAGAGTTGAACGGACAGACGTACGAGGAGATCGCCGAGCTGGTCGGGATCAGCACTCAGGCAGTTCGCGGCCGCATCTTCCGTGCACGACGTGGCCTGACGGAGGCGATGGGCGCATGGCGATGACCGACAAGCCGAGTGGGAGGGGCCGCATGCATGGTCCGGTGCCGGAACAGATGCCGGGAGATGAGCGGTTGGTGTGTGGCCGGATGCTTTCCGATGTCTGGGAGACCGAGGGCGGCAGCGAGAGTGATCAGCATGCTCGCACTTGCCCTTACTGCATGGCCGCGTTGGCCGACCTCGATCTGCTCGGAGCCGCGGTCCTGGAGCTTCGTTCCGGTGGCGCTCCGCAGGACACGGAGTATCTCGCCGAACGCGTGATGGATTTGGTCCGCCTGGAACCTCGGTCTGGTCGCCGCCGGCCATTCGGCGACTCCGACGGTGGCACGTGGTTCGACGAGACGGAGATGGCACGGGTGCTGTGCGCAGCCGCCGAGTCGCTTCCGGGGGTGCGAGCGGGTTCGTGCTGCATCATGCCCATCGTGGTGGACGAGTTGTACGAACCGTTCGGGAGTCCCGACGCCGGAGTGCGGGCCGGCGGTGCGCCGGTCCGCGTGCGACTGGAGGTGGCTTTGCCTTTCGTTCCCGGTATCGACGAGCTTGAGGATCGGGTGCGTCAGGAGGTGCTCACAGCCGCCGACCGCCAATTGGGCATGCATGTGGCATCAGTTGACCTACTCCGTGCTGACTGCTTCGGCGGGGCCGATTGTGGAGGGCCGGGACGATGACGCAGCACCGTGGAGGCCCGAGGTGGGTGAAAAGCGTGTGCGTTGGCCAAGGAGTTGTCGGAAGGATGCCGGGCATGACTGAGTTGCCAAGCACTACTGTCCCGCCCAGCGCCGTTCTTGACGCCTTCGGTGTGAAGGGCTCCCCAGTCCCACTGATTGGTGGGCAGGGGCGGAGCGTTCTCGTCGGTGAGTTCGTGTTCAAGCCTGCCGACGGGTCCGCCGACGAGGTTGAGTGGGCGACTTCCTTGTTCGAGAGCCTGGTGCCGGACGACGACTTCCGGCTCCCACGGCAACTCCGGGCCACTGATGGTCGGAGCGTCGTGGACGGTTGGACGGCCAGTCAGTTCCTCGCCGGCGAGCCTGGCCCTCGCGAACATTGGGTCGGTGTGCTCAGGGCCGGACGTGCCTTCCACGCTGCCCTGCGAGGAGTGAGCCGACCGGATTTCCTCGACCGACGAACCCATCCGTGGGCTGTGGGCGATCGGGTCGCGTGGGGCGAGCAGGACATCGACGTGATCGACGATCTCACCGCTCCGTTCTCGGCTCTTCTGACGTTGAGGCGCCCGATAAGGCAGACGGACGCTCAGCTCATTCACGGTGACCTCACCGGCAATGTGCTCTTCGCCGAGGACGAAGCGCCTGCCGTGATCGACTTCTCGCCGTATTGGCGGCCGCCGGCGTTCGCCGAGGCCATCGTGGTCGCGGACGGTCTGCTCTGGTTCGACCTTCCGTCCAACCTGCTGACCGGTGACGGTGATCATCCTGACTGGTCGCAGATGCTGGTTCGCGCGCTGATCTTCAGGCTCGTCGCGCACAGCGAGAGTGCGGGGCCGGCTGGGCGAGCTCAGCCCGGTGAGCCGGAGCGGTATGCAAAAGCCATCGACGTGGTGAGGAAGTTGGCGGCGCTTCAGAGTTAGTCGGTTCCTGGGTTATGTCAGGTGAGGTCAAGGGGTTTCCAGGTCGCTGGCAGTGCGTTGGGCCCGTTTGGGGGCTCCTCCGCGCCTGGCACGGACGAAAGTGAGGTGAGGTCGGTGACTGCGGTTTCGGTGCCTCGGGGCGTCGGCCTCAGATCACGCCCCGCGCGTTGGCGGTTTGTGCGGGCGATCAGTGGCCGGTGGGTGGAGGCGGTACGCCGGTGGGTGGGTTCAGCCCAGCAGCAGCGAGGTGGGCCGGGCGGAGAGCGCCTGGTCCAGCACCAAGGATGCGGCTCCTACGGCGGCGACGTTCTCACCGAGGATGGTGGTGACGACCGCCGTCGGATGCGTGGCCTTCACAAAAGGGGACCGAGCGACCATCGGCTCGATGACTGGCAGGAGATGGTCGGCGAGCACCTGCCAGGTCGTACCGCCGAAAACGATGGTGTCGATGTCGAGGAGGGTTGCGGCGGCGCAGACCCCGCGGCCGATCCGGACGGCCAGTCGGTCGATCAGGGTCTTTGCTGCTTCGTCCCCTTCGGCGACGAGCGTGGCCAGCCGCTCGACGCCGCGGGGGGCATCGGCCGGGTCCAGCACGGTGAACTCCCCGCCGAGCACCCCGAGGCCGATGGCTTCGTCGACGAGCATACGAATCGAACAGCCCGCGCCGAGGCCGCCGACCTCGCCCGCGTTTCCGGAGACGCCGCGCAGCACCGTGTCCTGGACCACCAGGCCCATGCCGGAACCGGTGCCGAAGTAGAAGAACAGGAGATTGTGACTCGCGGTGGCGGCGCCCGCCCAGCGTTCGGCCACGACCGCGGCGGTGACGTCCTTGTCGAGCAGGACCGGGTAGCCAGTCGCTTCGCTGAGCCGGTCCCGCAGCGGGAAGCTGCCCCAGCCCTGGAGTTCGGGGGGATCGAGGACCTGGCCAGCCGCGGTGTCGATCGGACCGGGAGCGGCAATGCCGAGGCCGAGCAGGCGTTCGGCGTCGATACCAGCACGGTCGATCAGGGCAGACACGGAGTCGGCCATGTCGGCCACGATCTGGTCGGAGCCCCCGCCTCGCGGTGTGCGCTCGCTGTGGTGGGCGACCACCGCACCGAGCAGATCCACCAGGACGTAGGTGATGACCGCGGGATCGAGGTGGACACCCACCGCGTATCGGGCGGTGGGGACCACCTCGAGGAGGGTACGTGGTTTGCCGGGACCCGTGCTCTGCTTCCCGGATTCCCGGGCCACGCCCTGGTCGAGCAGGCGACGGGTGATGTTCGAGACGGTCTGGGCGGACAGGCCGGTGGCCTGGGCGAGTTCGACCCGGCTCAGGCCGGAGGGGTGGCGGCGGATGGCATCGAGGACGACGGACTCGTTGTAGTCGCCCATACGGGGCAGGTTGGTGCCGCGCCGAATCGGTGCCTTGTCGTTGCCGGCGCTGTCGATGGTCGTCAACCGTGTCTCTCCCAGCCTGGGACGGCGGACGCGGCGCCAGGCCGCCGTCCCTTCGACGGCGATGATGGCTGGCATGCTACGCCACCGGGTTCCGGAGCCGACCGGAGTGGCTCAGCCGCCGTCCCGTCCTCACCTCCTTCGTCGGCGGCCGGTGTCGTCTTTCGGGTGCTAAGTCGTGGTGTGTGTGGGATGTGGTGGTCAGGCGCGCGGGATGCGCAGCGTCATCATCTGGAAGGGACGCAGCGTGATGGCCAGGCCGTCGTCGGCGAGATCCGGTCGAGCGGTGTCCGCGAGTGGGCGCTCCAACAGGTCGGTGAGGACGGACCGGTCGGAGGCAAAACCGTCTGCCCGGAGCGTGGTGCGAGTACGGGCGCCGTTCGCCTCGTAGAGGCGGACGACGAGGTCGCCGCTGCGGTCGTCGGCGAGCTTGACGGCGCTCACCACGACGGCGTCGTTGTCCACGGTCAGCAGGGGTGTGACGGTGTTCGCGCCGGCCACCCGGCGCTCGGGGAGGTTGGCCCGGTAGCCCTCGCGGACAGCGTCGCCGATCGTGGCGCCTGGCACCAGGGCGTGCCGGAAGCGGTGGACTCCCTGGTCGGTCTCGGGGTCGGGGAAGCGGGGCGCCCGCAGCAGAGAGGCCCGCACCGTGGTCGTGGTGCCCGCGTCGGCGCCGGTGCGCACCGCGCGGGTGACGTCGTGGCCGTAGGTGGCGTCGTTGACCAGGGCGATGCCCCAGCCGGGCTCGTCGAGGTGGACGAAGCGGTGGTTGCACGCCTCGAACTTCGCCCACTCCCAGCTGGTGTTCTGGTGGGTGGGCCGGTAGACGTGGCCGAACTGGGTCTCGGAGGCGTACCGGTCGGCCCGTACGTCCAGCGGGAAGGCGAGTTTCAGGAAGCGTTCCGTCTCGTGCCAGTCGACCTCGGTGTCGATGTCGATCCGCTTGGCGTCCGCGGGCAGCGAGAGCAGTTGGACGACGCGGGAGTTGCCGAAAGTGCGCTCGATCCGCACTCCGGTGCCGTCGGGACGGAGGTCCGTGGTGTCGGTGAGGTCGGTGCCGACGTTGCGGTAGAAGGCGTCGACGTCCCATGCGTCCCACTGGTTGGGCAGGTCGGGGTGGAGCTGGAGCAGGTTGCCCGCCTGCCCCGGGGCGATGGACTCGCGGTCGGCCGCGATGTCGTAGGCCGAGACCACCAGGCCGCGTCCGTCGATCTCGACCCGCAGCAGGCCGTTGTCCAGGACGAAGCCGCCGCCCTCGCGAGGGGTGGGGGCCACCGATGCGCCCGCGGAGGTGCCCGGCGCCGCCCCGCCGGAGGGGACGCCGCCGCGCCCGTGTGGGGCCGAGTTGAACACCAGATCCGCGGCATCGGTCTCCGCGGCCTGGTTGCCCGTACCGCTCGGCGCGCCCGCGAGTGCGCCCTGCGCCTGGGCGATGATCGCTTCGAGTTCGGCCGCGACTCGCGCGTACGTCTGGCGGGCCTCGCTGTGCACCCACGCGATCGAGGAGCCGGGCAGGATGTCGTGGAACTGGTGCAGCAGCACCGTCTTCCAGAGCCGGTCCAGCGCCTCGTAAGGGTAAGGGGCGCCGGTGCGGACGGCAGCGGTCGTGGCCCACAGTTCGGCCTCGTAGAGCAGGTGCTCGCTGCGCCGGTTGCCCCGCTTGGTCTGGGCCTGGCTGGTCAGGGTGGCGCGGTGCAGTTCCAGGTACAGTTCGCCGACCCAGACCGGCGGGTCGGGGTACTCGGCCTCCGCTTTGGCGAAGAAGGCTGCGGGCGCCTCCCACTCCACGGTCGCCGACCCTTCGAGGCTGCGCAGCCGGGCGGCCTTGGCGACCATCTCGCGGGTGGTGCCGCCGCCTCCGTCGCCGTACCCGGTCGGCGCGAGGGAGTGGCTGGCGGCGCCCTTCTCCTTGAAGTTGCGCGCCGCGTGTGCGATCTGGCTGCCCGCCATCTCGCAGTTGTAGCTGTCGACCGGCGGGAAGTGCGTGAAGACGCGAGAGCCGTCGATCCCCTCCCAGGTGAAGGTGTGGTGGGGGAAGGTGTTGGTACGGCTCCAGGAGATCTTCTGGGTGAGCAGCCACTTGGAGCCTGCGGCCTTGATGATCTGTGGCAGGCCGGCGGCGAAGCCGAAGGTGTCGGGGAGCCAGACCTCCTCGTTGTCCACCCCGAACTCCTCGATGAAGAAGCGCTTGCCGTGGACGAACTGGCGGGCCATCGCCTCGGACCCGGGCATGTTCGTGTCGGACTCCACCCACATGCCGCCGGCGGGCACGAAGCGGCCGTCGGCGACCGCCTGCTTGACCCGCGAGTACACCTCGGGCCGGTGCTCCTTGATCCATGCGAACTGCTGGGCCTGCGACATCGTGAACACGAAGTCGGGGTCGTCGTCCAGCAGGGCCGTCATGTTGGAGGCGGTGCGCGCGACCTTCCGTACCGTCTCTCGGAGCGGCCACAGCCACGCCGAGTCGATGTGAGCATGGCCGACCGCGCTGATCCGGTGCGCGGCCGGGACCGCGGGCGCGGCGAGCACACCCGCCAGCGCCTCCCGCGCGGCCTGAGCGGTGGCGTTGACGTTCTGCAGGTCCAGGGCGTCGAGTGCGCGACTGACCGCGCGCAGGATCTCCCAACGGCGCGCACCCTCGACAGGCAGCTCCGCCATCAGCTCGCCGAGTACTTCCAGGTCGAGCACCAGGTTCCATACGGTCTCGTCGAAGACCGCCAGCACCATCGGTCCGAGGACGTACTGGGGGGCGTCGCCGGCGGTCGCCCGGTCGCCGAGCGGGGTGGGCATGAACGGCACGTCGCTGTCGATGACCGGGTTGGACGCGGCCTCGATGTGCCAGTGGACCTGCTCGCCGCCCTTGGCCGGCGAGGCCACGCGTACAGCGGAGTTGCGCGGGTGGAGCCCCTTGATCGGTGTGCCGTCGGGCCGGTAGACGAGGCCCTCGCACTGGAAGCCGGGGCTGCGCGGGGTGAAGCCGAGGTCGAGCACGGCCTCGACGGTCCGGCCGGCCCAGTCCTCGGGCACCGTTCCGCTGACCTTGAACCAACTCGTACCCCAGGGCGCGCCCCAAGGTGTGCCCGCGCTGATGGGCCGGGTCTGTGCCGACAACCCCTCCGCCACAGGTACGGGTTCACCGGACGTGGACCAGATCTCCACGGTCAGCGACACCGTCTCCGGGTGAATTGCCGGGCGGATGCGCTCCCGCAGGACGCGCTCCAGGCGGGCCTCGACCAGTTGGCGGTCGTCATGCATGAGAACGGTCTCCTGATGGCTGGACTCGACAGGGCGGGGTGCTGCCGGTCAACGACCGGCTGTGGCGGCCGGTTCCGGACGCTCACGGAGGACGGGGGTGTCCGAAGACTGCTGCGGCGATGTACCTCTGCGCTGAGGGCGCCGCGACATTTCCGGCCTTTCGAATGGTCGATCCGTGCCCTGCGGGGGGCGGGACGAATCCGCCGCAACCGGCAGCGGGAAATGCTTCCCCAGGGCGGCACGGGCGGTGGGCGCCCGGCGAATGTCGGTGGCCAACGTCGTTGCACGCTCCCATCAGCGCTAGGCGGGACAGGCAAGGCGATCGGATTCCTGCGGTGTCGGCGACCAGACGTCGCGGCGCCGGGTGAACGGCGGCCGAGTCCCCCGCACGGTAGGCGTCGGTGTGGTGCCGTACGAACCTACGAACAGGCAACGGAGTTTGTCAATACGTTTTACGAACCCCGCTTCGGCCCCCACCACCCCGCCCGGGCACGCGTCACCGAAGGGGTTGCTGCGGAAGGACCCCCGAGCAAGCCCGCAGGGTGGGTGGCGGCCGACGGGCGGTCGGAGTCAGCGCGAACCGGTCGGCGTCCTCCGCAGGTTGCTGATCCCGGCTCGGGCCGCGGGCGTCACCGGGCGATGTCGTACGTCCGGGTGGCGGAGTCGAACGAGGAGGTTTTCGCGCCGGGCATCTTCCCGGCGGCGGCGAGGCCGACGTTGACCCTGTCGACGTCGTTGCCGAGGTCGGAGTCGGAGGCGACCCGAAGCCGGACCCGTACACGGACGGTGGCGCCTGCCTTGAGGGAGGTACTCAGCACCCGGACTGCGGAGCCGTTGCCCGGCCCGGCCGAGACCCAGCGGTGGCCGTCGTACCGCTGGACGGTGAAGCCGTCGGCCACCTGGTCGCCGGTGGGGTCGCAGCTGATGGCGGTGTCCGGGTCGCACGGGGAGATATAGAGCCCGGCGTTCAGGGGCGCGATGTCCCGGGTGGAGTTGTTGCGGACCTCGTACGTCGCCTCGGACCAGGTTCCACTGCGGTGCAGGGTGGTGCCGTGTCCGGGTGCGCCGACCTCGGTGACGGTCACCGCGGCGAGTGGGGCCTGCACACTGTCGGTCGCCAGGGTGCGGCCGGCGGCGCTGAGGGTCACGTGCACCACCACCGCGTCGTCCGCGCGGGACGGCCCGTACTGCGGGTTGAGGTAAACGCGCCAGAGGCCGTTGTCGTCGAGGGGCACGGTGTAGCTGCCGGTCAGCGTGTCGAGTCCGGCCGTCGGGCCGGGGGAGCGGGTCAGTTCGAGAGCGGGCCAGCCGTCCCAACCGGTGGAGCCCTGCGGCTCGTACTGCGTCTTCAGCGACTTTCCGGCCGGCACGTCGAAGCGCAGGGTGACCTTCGCCTGCGGCGGGTGGGCGCTGTTGGTGTGCACGGACATCGCCAGCAGGCCGTCCGTACCGCGGGCGTAGGTGTCGATCGCGTCCAAGTGGACGGACACCGGCGGATCGGGGGTCGGCGTCGGGTCGGACTTGGTTCCGCCGCTGCTCCCGCAGGCCGCAAGCGCTCCGACCAAGACGGCAACGACCGCCCCTACCCGCCACCGTGCAGTCCCGGTTCGCATGCTGTCCCCCAACAGTCGGTCGCCGGCCGGTGGGCCGAGTCTGCCACAGCCCCGCCGTTCACCGGGCCGAGCCGCGGACACGGCCAAGTGACCGCCCCGGTAGCCCCGTCGGCAGCAGGAGGTGCCGCCTGCGACGCGCCAAGCCGATCGGCCACATATGACGGGTCCCGTGACCTGGGAACTCGGCGGACCGGCCAGCAGCATCGGCGGTGCGGGGCGCCGGCCGCGGCAGCGACGGGCGGGGCCCGCACACCACATGAGCGAGCGAGTGCGAGGAGGCGGATTGCGATGGCGGAGACGAAGGGCGTGCTGCTGCCGACCTATGTCGTGGCCGATGAGTCGGCGTCGATGGGGCCGTATCTGGGCGACCTGCAAGGCGGGGTGACGTCGCTGTGCGAGGGGCTGCGCGCGGAGCCGATGGTCGCGGCGAAGCTGCGGCTGGCGGTGCTCGGCTTCTCCGACGACGTGCAGGTGCGGCTCGCCGTGGCCGACATGCGCACCGAGACCTCCCTGCCGCAGGTGGCGATCCGCGGGATGACCAGCTACCGGGCCGTGTTCGACGACATGCTCCAGCGCATCCCGTCCGACGTGCAGTGGCTGCGGGGCGACGGCTACAAGGTGCACCGCCCGGTGATCTTCTTCCTCAGCGACGGCCAGCCCACCGACGGCACCGACTGGCACTCCGCGCACGCCGCCCTGGTGGACCGGGAACGGACCCCGACTGCGCCGAACATCATCGCCTGCGGCATCGGCGACGCGCTGGCGCAGACCATGGTCGACGTAGCGACCCGGCCGGAGTTCGCGTTCGTGGCCAAGCCCGGCACCGACATCGGCAAGGCGGTCGCGGAGTTCTTCCACTCCCTGACGACGAGCCTGGTGGCGACCGGCCACGCGCTGAACTCGGCCGCTCCGCAGCTCGTCGTCAACCAGCCCGACCAGTTCACGCTGGCGATCGACGAGGTCGGCCTGTGACTCCCACCGACCCGCGGCGCAACCCGTCCGGGAGCCCCGTGCCGCCACCCGCACCACCGCACGCCCCCGCAACCACCGTGCCGGCCGCAGCCGCTGCCGTGGACGGCGGCCCGCAGCCCTGGCAGCGGATCACCGTCGACATCCCCGGGATGGAGTTCGAGGCGCGGCCCCCTGACCAGTACGCGTTCGACTTCCCCGACAGCGAGTGCGACGGCTGGTCCACCGACCACCTCACGGTCCGGTTCGCCTCGATCCGCGGCGCGAAGCACCGCTACTACCGGCAGCCGCGCCAGGACGCCGCGCGGGCCGCGGTGCACGAGGCGACCGGCAGCGTGGTGTTCGTCGTCGCCGACGGCGTCTCCAGCGCCACCGAGTCGCACCAGGGCGCCGTCGAGGCGAGCCGGGCCTGCGTCGAGCGGATGCTGCACCTGCTCAGCCAGTCCCCCGGCCCCCTCGACCTGGCCGATGTCGCCTCCTACGCCGCCGCCCGCCTCGAAGAGCTGGCCCGGTGGCGGCTGGGCACCACCGACGTGACGCCCGACGACGTGGCCCGGCTGTACGCGACCACCGTGGTGGCCGGCGCGGTCCGCCCCGCCGCCAACGGCCCGCGCGTCGAGGTCTTCCGCATCGGCGACTCCGGTGCCTGGCTGCTGGACCGGGCCGGCGGCCACTACCGGGCGCTGTTCGGCACCAAGACCGGCGGCGCGACAGACGCGCTGGTCACGAACGAGGTGGCGCCGCTGCCGCACGTCCCCGCCCAGCCCGAACAGGCAGCCTTCCAGCTGGGCGACCCCTGGCTGCTGCTCGCGGGCACCGACGGTTTCGGCGATCCGCTCGGCGACGGGGACGGCGCGGTCGGCGCGCTCTTCGCCCGCCACCTGGCCGTACCCCCGCCGCCGTTGTGGCTCGCCCACGTGCTGGACTTCTCCCGCGAGACGTTCGACGACGACCGCACGCTGCTGGCCGTATGGCCCCGGACGAACCCGGGACCGCCGCCCGGGGCCGGGCCGAGATGACCGCCGCCGGCCCCGCGTCCGTCGACGCCGCCGCCCTGGTGCTGGGCGACCGCCTCGGCCAGGGCGGCCAGGGCACCGTCCACCAGGTGCGCAACAAGCGCATCAACAAGTCGGCGCCGGACGGCGGTTGGGAGGTCGTCTACAAGGAGTACGGCCCCGCGGCGCTGCCCGACCTGGACGCCCGGGCGCTCGACGCGGCCGTGGCGCTGCTCGGCCGGCTCCCCGAGGGGGAAGCCCGCTGGCTGTGCGAGAAGACCGCGTGGCCGGCGGTCGTGGTCAAACGCCAGGGCCTGGCCTGCGGGTTCCTGATGCGGGCCGTCCCCGACCGCTTCCACTTCACGCTGAGGACGCTGGCCGGTGCGAGCACGGGGCCGCGGCGGCTGGCCACGGTGGAGTACCTCCTCAACGACGACACCTACGTCGCCGGGATCGGCCTGTCCGTGGGCGACCGCGACCGACTGCTGCTCCTCGCCGACCTCGCCGCGACTCTGGACCGCCTCCACAAGCTGGGGGTGGCCGTCGGGGACGTCTCCCCGAAGAACCTGCTGTTCACGCTGACGCCCCGGCCCGAGTGCTTCCTCATCGACAGCGACGCCATGCGGCTGAACGGCACCAGTGTGCTGCCGCAGGCGGAGACACCGGACTGGCAGATCCCGAACGGCGAGGAGCGCGCCACCCCCGCGAGCGACACCTACAAGCTCGCCCTGCTGGCCGTCCGCCTGTTCGCCCGCGACCAGGCGACGACGGACCCCGCCCGGCTCGCCCGGGCCGGTACCGCCCTCGGCGACCTGGCGCGCGCCTCCCTCGCCCCGCCCCCGGCGACCCGGCCCACCCCGGCGGCCTGGGCCGAGCAGCTCACGTCGACCGCCGCCACCACGACCAACCAGCCGCACACCGGCGGCCGGAAGAAGGGCGCCCCGACGGCGGGCGCGAACCAGCGGCCCCCCGGGCAGCGCAACGGACCGGGCGCCGCCACCCGCGGCCCCCACGGCCCCGGCTCCCCCGGCTCCGGACCCGGCCGCCCCCACCCCCGCACCCGCACCCGCACCACCACCGCCGCCGCCGCCGGCATCAAGCAGGCCGCCGGCATCCTCGCGGGAATCCTGATCCTGGTCCTCCTCATCGCGACCGGCCACCACCACCATGCCCAGTCGCAGGCCGACGCCCCCGCCACCGACCCCGGCTGGAGCGACACACCCTTCCCCGACCCCGGCACCACCTCGGCCGACCCGTACGACACCGGCGACGACCTGGGCAGCATCGGCGATCCGGGCGGCAACCCGTCGGACGACCCGAGCGACGACCCGTCGACCGACCCCGACACCCCGTCCCCCACGCCCACCGACCCCATAGCCACCGCGGCAGTCGGCGACTGCTTCGACGACGCCGGTGACAGCGCCCACGCCGACCTGAGCACGGCCTCCTGCACAACAGGGACTTTCAAAGTCGTCCAGGTCAACACCGACACCACCGACCTGAAGAGCTGCGACGGCGTCACCGACAGCGACGAGAGCGTCTCGTCCACCGCCTACGACCGCGTGCTGTGCCTGAGCTACCTCAGTTCCGGAGGCAGCTCGTTCCACGCCTCCCAGGGCGACTGCGTGTTCGGCGCACCCGGCGCCGACGAGTGGTCGACGCTGCCCTGCTCGACCGGCACCTTCAAGGTCCTGGCCGTCTACCACGGCACGACAGCCCACTCGAAGTGCGAGAACTGGCCGCATTACAACCAGTGGCGCACCATGACCGTCCCCGGCAACTCCGGCCTCGACGTGCTGCTGTGCCTGTCCATGCAGTACCCCGACGACGCCGGCTACGCGACGCGCAACGAGTGCCTGGTCAAGTCGGGCAACACCTTCACCAACGTCGGCAGTTGCGCGAAGTCCAACGTCTACGTCTCGGGGCGCACCAACACCTACGACGACCCCGCCTTCTGCCAGGGCGACGCTTCCGTGTGGTGGCGCTCCAACGACTACCCGGCCTTCGCCTACACCGTCTGCTGGCGCTGGCGATGAGCCCGGGCCCGCCCCCGCCGGGAGGTCGCGCGCACCGCAGCGGAGAGGGCCCGGCGTCCTTCCGGTGAGGGGCGACTACCCAAGGCCAGGTGCGAGGCCATATCGTCCCTCGCATGGCACAGAAGGTAGTGACTCTCTACACCGATGACCTCACCGGGGAAGAGTCCGCAGAGATCGACACGTACACGATTCTGGTCAACGGCGCGGGGGTCGAGATCGATCTCACGCCGGACAGCCACGACAAGCTGATGGAGGCGCTGAGCCCCTTCCTCCACGCAGAGGGCGCCCGCCGGGTCCGCGACGCCGGCACCGGCCGCGGCCGCCGTCCCCGGGGCGCGGCGACCCGCCCGGCCAAGGACGACGACTCCGCCGCCGTGCGGGCCTGGGCCAAGGAGCAGGGCTACGACATCAACGACCGCGGCCGGGTCCCGGCGACGGTACGGGAAGCGTACGAAAAGGCCCACTGACCCCTGCCCCGCCCAAGGCACCGCCGCCGCGTCCACCCACCCGGAACCCCGGTTCGGAATCCCTCCGAGCCGGGGTTTCCGCATTCCGGCCGCCCGCCCCGGGTCCGCGCCGGGCCTGCCGCTCCCCTGCTCGCGGAGTTGCCCCCGGGGAGCGAACGGCACCTGCGCGAGGCGTCGTACGAATGGCACGCCAGCGCGGGCCTGGAGCGGCTCGGCCGGATCAGCCGGACTCGGCACCCGGTGCTGGAGACCGTTGAGGGACGGCGGCTGCGACCGGACACCGAGGCCGTGGTCACCACCGCCGCGGCACTCGGCCACGAGGTGCACTGCGCCACCACGCGGGTGCGGCCGCCGGACGGCGAGCCAGTCTGGGGCGCCGTCCACGCGAACCCCGTCGTCGACTTCGCCGCCCGGGACATCATGGACGAACTCGCCGACTACGCGGCCGCGCACCGCATCGACGGCATCCACACGGGCAACGAGTACCTCACGCCTCTGGCCGCGCGGCTCTGCGGACGGCTGAAACTGCCGGGCAATGACCCGGACCTCGCGGACGGCCCACGCAACAAGGCGGTGATGGCCGCCCGATTCGCGGCGCACGGCGTGCACGCCCCCTCGACCCTGGTGGCCGGGTCCGAGGCCGAACTGCTCGGCCTCGTCCCGGACCGGCTCGCGTTGCCCGTGGTCGTGAAGCCCGCAGCGAACGCCGGGTCCAACGGCGTGAGCGTCGTGTCCGATCCGCTCCGGCTGCCCGAGGCGTATGCCGCGGCACGGCGGCAGGGCGGGGAGACGGCGCCGCTCGGCATCGCGCTCGACGACCGGGTCCTGGTCCAGGAGTACGTCGCCGGGCAGGAGTACAGCATCGAGTCGGTGACCCAGGACGGGCACAGCCGACACCTGGCGATCACCCGGAAGATCACGACGCCCGGCGCGCACCGCGTCGAGATCGGCCACTCCCTGCCCACGCACCTCACCCCGGAACTCGAAGACCGCGTGCTCGCGGAGGCGACGCGGACGCTGGCGGCGCTCGGCATCACGGACAGCGTCTCCCACACGGAGGTGATCGTCACACCCGACGGCGACTGCAAGGTGATCGAGGCCGCGGCCAGGATCGGAGCCGGTCGTATCGGTGTGCTGGTCGAACTCGCCCTCGGTGTCAGCATGCCGCGGGCCAGTGTCGACCTGGCGCTCGGTCGGCCGGTCGACGTCGAACCGCGTCACAGCGGGCACGCCGTGTCCCGGTTGGTGGTCTCGCCGGCCCCGGGTGTGCTGAAGGAGCTGCGGAACCTGCCCGAACCCGGCGGCGAGGTGCACCTGGTCCAGGTCACCCGGCCGCTGGGCAGTGCCGTGACCGGCCCGCAGTCGAACAAGGGGCGGGTCGGGCACTTCGTCGTCCACGGCAGGGACGACGCCGCCGTCAACGCCCGGGCGGACGCGTTGCTGGCGCGGGTGGCAGTCGTCGTCGACCAGGACAGCGGGACGGAGGCCACCGGTGGACGTCCGTGAGTTGGGTATCACAGGGGCCTGGCTCTTCGCCGCGCCGGTGCTCAGCGGTGAGCGCGGCGTGCACGTCGAGCCCTACAGCGCACCGGAGTTCGCCGCCGCAGTCGGCCGGCCGGCCGCTCACACTCGGCCATCTCAACGTGACAGTGGCCCGCGCGGGTAGCGTCTTCGGCGTCCACTACGGCGACCTGCCGCCCGGGCAGGCGAAGTACCTGCACTGCGTGTCCGGTGCGGTGTGGGACGTCGTGGTGGACCTGCGCGTGGGCTCACCCACCTTCGGACAGTGGGAGGGGACCGTGCTGGACGACGTCGACCGCCACGCGGTGTACCTCAGCGAGGGCCTGGGCCACGCGTACGGCAGCCTGGCGGACCGCTCCACCCTGGTCTACGTCTGCTCGCAGCCCTTCTTGCCCGACCGCGAACACAGCGTCAACCCGCTCGATCCGGGGCTGGGGATCGACTGGCCGTCCACGGACCGGTACGGCAAGCCGCTGGCCCTCAAGGTCGGTCCGCGCGACGGGTCCGCGCCGACCCTCCGGCAAGCCCTCGCCGCGGGACGCCTGCCCGCCCTGTCCGCTCTGCCGTGGTGCTGTCCCTGTGCGTCACCAACTGCGTCCGCTCGGGCGTCTTCGGCGTCCTCGGGCCCGAAATCGCCACGCACTCCATCGGCGCCTCGGGATGGGGCGCGGTGGTCAGCGCCCGGGCGGTCGGCGTCCTGGCACTCAGCGTGCTGATGTACCGGCTGGCGTTCACCCGCCTGCTCGGCACCGGCCAGGCGTTCCTGCTGCTCGGCTCGCTGCCTGTCATCGCCCTGGGGCTGCACTCCCCCGAGTGGTTGCTCATCCTCACCGCGGCCGCGGCCGGAGCCGGCTCGGGCGTGTTCGGGCCCGCCTGGGAGACCTCGCTGCAACAGCACGTGCCGAACAAGACGCTGTCCCGCATCTCCTCCCACGACGACCTCGTCTCGTTCGTCGGCGTACCGCTCGGCCAGGCCGTCATCGGGCCGCTGGCGATCGCGTTCGGCGACACCCGTGTCGCCTTCACCGGCGGCCTGATCTTCCTCGCCGCTGCCTTCCTGCCGCTGCTCGCCCCGAGTGTCCGGCAGTTGCGGAGCGAGTGACCCCTGGAGCGTGCGCCGCCCGCGTGCCCGGGGCCTTCACCCCGGAACTCGCCGAACGCAGCTACGACGGCTTCTCCATGTACGGCGACCAGATCCGCCTGCTGGCCGGCCTGGACCCGGAACTGCCCGGTCCGCCCACCTCCACCGCGTCCGTACGGTGGTTCCACCCGCCGGCCGGAAAGCTCCGCGAGGTGCGCGGCGCGGCGCGGCTGGCCGAGGACCCGGCGGTCTTCCTGCACAGGATCAAGGTCGCCCCGGACGACGTGATCCCGGTCTGCCGTGACGGTTGGCAACGCATCGGCTACTTCGCGGTGCACGCCCCCCGGCGCCGCGGAGGTGGCCGGCAAGGTGGCCGAGCTGCTCGCGGAGGTCCGGTTCGAAGTCGATCCGGCCGAGCCGGCCGGCGCGGAAGAGCCGCGGTGACAGCACGCGAGCCCGGGTCGGAGACGGTCCGACCCGGGCCTGCGGAAGAGCCCCCTGTCGGGTTCGAACCGACGACCTACGCTTTACAAGTTGTCCGATCTTGGTCCGCTGTGGTCCACTCCCGTCCGTTGTCGCAGGTCAACCGCCATTGCAGACGTGCACGGACGAGGGCGGACGGGGGCGGATTGCTGGAGAACCGAGACCACAACTGAGACCCATGACTTTCTGGTCAATCACGCCGACGGCGTACGACCAACCGCAAGGAAGTGCGAACTGGCGGCAAGCAGCTCTGGGTAGGGCTCCGCCATGCGGGCAGCGTCCATGGCCGAAGCGATCAGGTCGTCCGTTGGACCCGTGCCAGGCTGCTGCTCTGCAGCCTTCACGAGCGACCAAGCGGGTCCCTCGATGCCAAAGACCTGCACATCAAGCAGCCCAGACTCCACAAGCTCCGCTGCAAGTTCTTCGGCGCGGTGGAAGTACGACAGGGTGAACCCTCGTACTCCGTCGTAGACGGCAGTCTCAAGAATCTTGGACACGGATTCGTGAATTCGATCGACGTGCAAGTGGGCATACGTTACGTGCTCAAATAGTGACGCATAGCGATTAATTGCCGCTGCGGCAACGAGCCCACCGGGCCGCACCACTCGAACCGCTTCTGCCAAAGCCCGCTGCCGATCGGCAAGGTCCGGCAGGTGGTAAAGCGGTCCGAGCAACTGCACGACGTCAAAGCTGTCGCTCGCCTCCGACAGGGCGCGAGCGTCCCCCACGACCGCCGGACACACGTCCGACGCGGCCTCCACGTGGCGAGGCACCGGGTCCACCAGCTTGACCTCATACCCATCCCTCACCAGCCATTCGGCATGAATGCCAGTCCCTCCGCCCACGTCAAGGACGCGAGCCGGCGGGTCCGGCAGGAAGCGTCGGAGGAGTTCTTGGGTCCTGATCAGTTCCATCCGTCCGTCCGCCGAGCTACGCAGGCGGCTGTCCTCGTTCACAGTCTCGCCGTAGAACCGCATCACGGAGGGAGCCAATTCGACATTCGACATGCTCGCAGTATCGTGTGTACCGGTGGACCAGTCCAGTGCGCGGAAAAGGGGAAGCCATGGCCGTTCTGAAGTACGAGGAGATCGCAGAGTCCCTACGAACGCGCATCGCCGCAGGCGAGTACGCGCCCGGGGATACCATCCCGTCGGGCCGCGACCTGGCCGAGCAGTGGGACGTCTCACGCGCGACCGCCATCAAGGCCGTGGACGTGTTGCGCAGCGACGGGGTGGTCGTAGCCAAGCAGGGTACTGGCTTCGTCGTCACGGAGACGCCTGTGGCCCGCCCCGCCGGCGCCCGCCGCGCGGGGTCCGCGCGCATCCTGGGCGGAATGCCGTTCCTCCGCGTGGGCACGCCAGATTGGTCAGAACCCCCGGCGCACGTCGCCACCGCGCTTGGACTCCCACCAGGAACACGCGCGCTTCGGCGCATCCGCATCCTCCAACTCCCCGACGGAACCCCGAACAGTTGCGTTGAGGCGTGGTTCCCGCCGGAGATCGCCGAAGCGTCACCCCGCCTCGCCGACACCGCCCCGATCGCGGAGGGAACGACGCGGTACGTCCGACGGCAGACGGGACGATTCCCGGTCGAGGGGGTGGACGTCACGACCGTGCGGCTCGCCACGGAGGTGGAAGCGGGGCGATTGAACGTGGCGGAAGGCACCCCGGTGGCCGTGCTGGTGCACACGGCGCACGACCAGCAGGGGCGCCCCCTGGTCTGCGAAGAGGGCGTCACGCCCTCTTCGCTGTTCGAACAGGTCGATAGGTACGCGATGTAGAAGCCCTGTGAGACCTCAAGCTAGCTGGACCGGTCCACCGGTTCAGCTTTTTTGATGACTCCATTCGCGCCCTCACCTGCATATTCTATCCAGTCGGCCGATCGATTGCAGATTCCGGACTTGACTGGACCGGTCCACCGGTCCAGTCTCTTGGTGTGACCACCGCCCGATCCGGAGCTTTCGGAGGGGCGGCTGCCACGTCGAAAACTCAACAGCGTGATCCACCGCTGCATGACGACCGTGACCGCACCGGTCGAGGCGAGTGGAGACCAGCCGGTAGAGAAGGGGTTCGCGCCCTGACACCTCGGGCGGCCCTTAAGACGGCAGCCCGTACATGGGACACGCAACCGGCTCAAAGAACGGCGCGGCCGACCTTGGCCAGCGACGACCCTCGGAATGGATCTCCCCGGGGCGAGCCGGCCCGCGCCCATCTGAGATCCGCCACGTCCGTCACTACTTGGTGGAGGTCGGTGTGTACCGACGACATACCTGGGAACCGCCGCGCGGGACCGGCGCGGCGGTGGCCCTTCGCGTCATCACCTGATCCGGACTCGGTTCGGCCCTGCGGGGCCTTCTGGCCGGGATTGGGCTGCGTGCGAGCACGCACGGTCCCGTGCCGCCCACCCCTTCGGGGCGCGGCGGTGCGGCGGCCGTGGCTGCTCGAACTCACTGATCAGCCGTACGAACACCAGCGGGCGCACCCCCTTCGCCTGGCAGCTTGCGGGGTGCGCCCTGTCGATCCCGAAGGGACCACCGATGAGCTTATTCCGCTCTGGTGACACCGACCAGACCCAACAGCCGGACCCCGTTGCGGAGTTGTTGGCGCAGGCGCGTGAGGACTACGCGCAGCACAACAGCCCGGCCACCGCCGCCGCGGCGCGTGAGCAGTCCGGACAGACCCAGACGAACGGCAACGCCGCCGGCGGGGCCCGGTGGGGCCGGCGAGCAGCACCGACTACGCCGCGCAGAAGCTCCAGGCGCAGGCCGACACGTGGGCTGCGGATCTGGCGAAGCAGGACCCGCCGGCGTCCGGCGGTGACCTGGCCTGGCAGCAGGACATGATCCGCGACGCCCACACGGACGCCGCGCACCTCACCGACCAGCCCGGGAGGCACTGATGGTCAGTGCGATCGTCGCGGTCATCGGCACCCTGGCGGGGTCGGTGGTCGCCTACGTGTTGCAGGAACGGGCCGGGCGTGCGGCCCGGGCCGAGGCTCGGGCCGCGGACCAAGCCCGGGAGCGCCGTGCGGCGCTCACGGCGCTGGTGTCCGCGCTGGCGGATCACCGGCGGGCGATGTGGGTTCGTGAGGATCTGCGGTTGACCGGCGACGCTCCCGAGGCGTATGCGGCGGCGCGGGCCGAGAGCCACGCCACCCGCGCCGCGATCACAGGGCCGCTGACGCTGCTGTCGATTCTCGCCCCGGAGTTGGCGCCGGTGGCCCGCGCGGCGGCCGACGCCACCTACGCCTTGCGCGGCGCGCCGGACCCCGATGCGCTCACCGCCCGCCGCACGGCGGCCATCGCCGCGGTGGACCGGCTGATTGCCGAGGGTGCTCGGAACTGACCCCCGCGCCACCAGCTCCGGACCCGCCCGTGCGGGGGCCGTGACGACGCCCGATCGGATCGGGCCCGGGGCGCTTTTCTTCCTGGCCGCGGCGGTGGGACTCCCGACCAAGGTCCGCCCGCCGCCGCGGCTCTCCCTGTCCACTCATCCCGTTGGGAGTTTCCATGCACGCTGCCACCTTCGCCGCGACGTTCGTCGCCTTGTACGTCGCGCACTCGGTGGGTGACCACTGGGTGCAGACCTCCGCGCAGTCCGCGGCCAAGGGCCGCCCGGGCTGGGTCGGTCGCCTGGCCGACGCCCGCCACGTCGCCACCCTGACCGTGACCAAGTTGGTCGTGCTGCTGCCGGCCGGGCTGCTGCTCGGTCTGCACCTGTCGGTGTGGGGCATGGTCGCCGGGCTGGGGGTGGATGCGGTCACGCACTGGTGGGCCGACCGCCGGTCCACCCTCGCCCGTCTCGCCGAGCGGCTGGGGCAGGGCGGCTTCTACCGCCTCGGTGCCCCGCGGCCCGGCCACGACGACAACCCCTCGATCGGCACCGGCGCCTACGCGCTTGATCAGAGCTGGCACCACCTGTGGCTTCTGGTCGGCGCGCTGCTGATCACCCTCGTCTGACCGGCCTGACGACTGCCTGATCCGCCTACCCCGACTGGCCTGGCTGGGGTGGGCGGTGGAGGGGAGTCGGACAGTCCGGCCCGGAGAGGAACCCATGCCTGCTATGACCGCTGCTGAGCTGCGCGACCGCGCTATCCGGCACCTGACGGGCGCCGCTCGACCGACGCCGCAGGACATCGCCGAGGCGGACGTCTGGTCCCGCCTTGCGCTCTCCGCCGCGATCAGCGAGACCGGCACCGTCCCGGTTGCCGGCGCGGACCCTTCCTGATCTGCACCACCCGCCCCGGCATCACGCCGTGAGGGCGCCGGATCGAATCCGGCCCGGGGCGCTTTTCTTCCTGGCTGCGGCGGTGGGACTCCCGACCAAGGTCCGCCCGCCGCCGCGGCTCTCCCTTCCCCTTCGATTGACGGAGATCTCTCATGCGTGCGTACATCGGCCGCCACCTGGCGGCCACCGACAACGACTTTGTGGAACTGGCGTTGGGTACCCCGGTTGAGCTGTGGCTCGGGGTTCCCGGCGAGAGCGACGAAGAGCGCGCGGCCCGGCTTGCTGCGGCGGCTGACATCCTCGCCGACGACCCGACGCTTCCGGACCGGGTGAGCCAGGTTGCCGCCGAGGCGATCGAGGCGTACGCGCCGGAGCTGTTCGACGTGGCGGTGCTGCCGCGGACGACCGCGCGTCGCCGGTCCAACCGGAACGGGGTCGCAGCGTGATGACCGATCCCTTGCCGACGCTCGCCGATGTGCGGGCGCCGCTGCTGGCGCTGCGGGTGCTGGTTGCGGAGTTCCCCGGCCTGCCCGCGGGGACCGTCCGTGTCAGTGATGTCTACCCGGACCGCTTGGACGTGTCCTTGCACGAGGGCCTTGACACGTTCGAGGCGTGGCGCGAAGCGCTGGGCATCGCTCCCGGCCTGGTGACCTGCGGCACGCAGAACGCGGGCGACACGTGGGTGTTGAAGGCTTTCAGCGACTACGCCGGCGCCCGTGTCTGCCTGACCGGCTTCGCCGCCGTGGCAGCACCGACCGGGGGTGCGGCATGAGCTTGTACGCCGAAGAGCGCCGGGCCGATCGGGTCGTGGAGGCTGAACAGCGACGTATCGACGAGGCCGCCGCCGATGCGCGGCGGGCCGCGCGTCAAGAGGTCGCGGATCAGCGTGCAGCCCGGTTGCGTGAGCAGCGCGCGGCAGACAAGGCGCAGGCCAAGCACGCGAAGGCGCAGGCTCGCGCGGCCCGGCGTGCTGCTCGCCGCGCTGCGCTGACGGCGGGGAACGTGTACCGCAGGGGCACACTCGCTCTGGTCGTCGCTTCCGCGTTGGGGTCGCTGCCCGCTCAGATCCTGCACTTCATCTCTATCTCGCCGTTGCTGCTGCCCCTTCCGCTGGCGATCGAGGGCGCGGCGTGGGTGCTGGCGGCCGGTGTCGCCTACGCGGACGAACGTAGCCTGCCGGGCTGGGTTCGGTGGCTGCTGCGCGCCCTGGTGGTCGCCGCGGCCGGTTTCGCCGCATCCATCAACTACCGGTACGGCACCCACTTGTTGGGCCTGTCCGCGTCGGACGCGCAGACCGCCGGCATGGGACTGGCCGCGGTCACGTTGCTCGGTCCGCTGCTGTTCGAGATCCGTCAGTGGGTGGCAACCCTGTCCACCAAGACCGAGGACGCGCAGGCCGAGGCGCGCCGCCGGCACGACCGGCGCCGCCGGCGCCAGCACCGTTCCGTTGCCCGCGTGGCGGATCGACTCATGTCTGCCGCGCCGTTCGGTGAACTGTCCTTTGAGGACGCGTTCGAGCGCGCATGGGAGATCAGGACCGGCACGCCCACACCCGGTATGACACCCAGGTTGCACCGCCGTGCGGCTCGCTCCCTCGCAGCCCTGGCCACCGCCACCGCACCGAGGAAACCCGCCCCGGCAGACGCCGAAGCCACCCCGACCACCAACCCCGCTCCCGACCCGGCGCCGGAGACACACTCACCCGCACCTGCCCTTCCCACTCCCGCACCGCGCAAGCGCCCCGCCAAGCCTGTCGCCAAGCGTCCGGCCCGCCGCAGCCTTGACGACGTGCTGGCCGACGCCCGCACCGCCACCGAGGCGTGGCCGGTCGCGGAGTTGACGGCCGACCGTATCCGGCAGGCCGTGAACTGCGGTGCGCAGCATGCCCGGACGGCCCGTGACGTGCTGCGCGCCGAGCGCGACACGGCCGCCGAACCGGTCGGCGACGCTGAGGCGGTGGCGGCATGAACACGCTGCTTGCCGCGGTCGCGGCCGGCGTTCCGGTGGCGGCCGGATGGTCGGCGCACTGGGCGTGGCTGCGCGGCCGGTTGACTGCCGCCCGCCGTGACCCGCTCACCGGGTTGTGGACGAGGGAGGCGTTCACCCGCCGCGCGGCCCGGCTGTTGCGTGACCCTCGTGCGGTGGTGGTGCTCGCGGACGTGGACCACTTCAAGCAGGTCAACGACACCCACGGCCACGCCGCCGGTGACGCCCTGCTCGCCGCGACCGCCGCCCGCTTGGCCCACTACACCGGCCGTGCCGGGGTCGCCGGGCGGCTCGGGGGTGACGAGTTCGCCGCGGTGCTCATCGACCGTGACAACACCGCCGCCGACCTGCTCGCCGTCCTTGGTGGCGTGCTCGCCCGCCCGGCCGACGGCATCGACCCGGCGGTGCACACCACGGTTTCGCTG
The DNA here is from genome assembly GCF_037034245.1 of Streptomyces sp. CA2R106. Classification (NCBI taxonomy): domain Bacteria; kingdom Bacillati; phylum Actinomycetota; class Actinomycetes; order Kitasatosporales; family Streptomycetaceae; genus Streptomyces; species Streptomyces sp. CA2R106. Next base: position 102,325 of record NZ_JBAGKC010000023.1, on the reverse strand, counting down.
GGGTGGGCGCGCGCCGCGGACTTCCCCAGCGAGGACCTGTCCGCGCTGCTGCGCCGGGCGGATGAGGCGATGTACGCAGCCAAGCGCACCCGCGCGCGGGTGCGGCGGGCCGGTCTCGGCTCGCTGCTCGCGACCCTGGCCGGCCGCCGCCCCGGGCGCCGCGGTGGCCCGGCCGCAGGGGTGGCAGCGTGAGTCGCTTCTACGACCCGACCGGCGAACGGTACGGGTTGCCGACGTTCCCCTTCCGGCTTGCTCCGGACGGCTACGCGACCCGACGCCAGTTGCGCGCGGACGGGTTGCGGCCCGGCGGGCAACCAGTCGCCGCACAACTCATGTGGCACTCGCGGAAGACCCGCGGCGTGGTGCGGGTCGCCTACCTCTACCGGACCGACCGAGCCTTGCCGGTACGGCCGTTGACGCCGGGCAAGCGGGCCGCGCTCGCCGCGGCGCTGCGGGCCCGCCGCACCTGCCCCATCTGCGAGCGCGACGCCGGATACGTCCTGCCGGCCTCGCTCGGCACGTGCGTGCCGTGCGCTTACAGCGCCTGACCAACACCGCCGCCCCGATGGTCGCAGGGCCGGTTCGACTCCGGCCCGGGGCACGCACCACACAGCGGGGGTCCGGACGGTAGGCCGTCCAAAGCGCCGCCCGGACCCCCTTCCAACCCCTTGTGTCCGGGGAGGACATTCAGTGAACCACGAAGACGAGAACGAGTTCTTCGACCGGTTGGAGGCCGACTTGTCGGCCGACTCCGGCGGAGCCGTGGTCGACCTGGGCAAGGCCCGGGCCGCCCGTGAGTCGGCCGACCCGGACCGGCTCGCGTCGCCCGACGCGTCGGCGGATCGGTCGGCCGACACCACCCCCGACGCGGTACCCGACGTGTCGGGTGGTGAGTCGGCCGACGCGGGTGCGGTGATGGTGGACGCCCCCGGGCCGACGGGTCCGGGGGTGATGGACCGTATCCGGGGCGGGCAGCGTCGGGCGGTGCTGCCGCCGTGGGCGCGCTCGCGCCCGGAGTTCGTCACCGCGGCCGGGTGGCTTGCCGGGCACGCCGGGCACACCGCCGCCTTCCACGCCGTGCGCGCCCCCTGGTACGCGGCGGTGCTCACCGCCCGCGCCCCGGTCGGCGCGGCGAAGTTCATCGGCGGGGCCCTGCGCTGGGTCGCCGACGCCGAGGGCGAGCCGTTGCGGCAGGCCGCCGCGAAGCGGGAAGACGCCGACGACTACCTCAAGCTCTCGCGGCAGCGCGACGGCCGGGTGAAGCTGCGCGGCATCCTGTTCACCCTGGCGTGCATCACCGGGCCGATCCTGGCGTTGGCCCTGTGGGTGCTCGCCCCGACGTGGATGCTCGCGGTCACGGTGGCCGCGCTGGTGGCCGTGTTCGGGTTCGCCGGCGCCCCCGCGGACAAGCCCGTCGTCACCCGCGCCGTGGTCGCGACCGAGGTGGAACGCCTCACCTCCGGCATCGTCGAACGCGCCCTGGGCGCGTTGGGGAACGCGGAGATCAACAAGGCGTTGGGCAAGGGCGGGGAGGGCATCAAGTTCCCCGCGCCGATCACCCGTGACGGGCCCGGGTGGCGTGCCGACGTGGATCTCCCCTACGGCGTGACGGTGACGGACATCTTGGACCGGCGCGACCGGCTCGCGTCGGGTCTGCGTCGCCCGCTGGGCTGCGTGTGGCCGGAGCCGGTGGCGGATGAGCACGCCGGGCGGATGATGCTCTGGGTCGGTGACAAGGCCCTGAACAAGCTGCCGCCCGTCGCGGGTCCGCTGGCCAAGGCCGGTGCGATCTCGTTGTTCAAGCCGGTGCCGTTCGGCCTGGATCAGCGTGGCCGGCCGGTGGACGTGACTCTGATGTACGACAACGTGCTGATCGGCGCCATGCCCGGCATGGGCAAGACGTTCTCCCTGCGCCTGCCGCTGCTGGCCGCCGCCCTCGACCCGCTGGCCGAACTGCTGGTGTGGGAGTTGAAGGGCACGGGCGACCTGGGGCCGCTGGAGAAGGTGGCCGCGGACTACGGGTCCGGCCCGGACGACGCGACCGCGGCGGCGGCGCTGGAGTCGATCCGGTACGTCTACGCCGACCTGGAGCGGCGCGCGAAGGTCATCAGCTCGCTGCCGAAGGACAAGTGCCCGGAGAACAAGGTCACCCCGGAGCTTGCCCCGGTGCGCTCCCTGGGACTTCATCCGCTGGTCCTGGCCGTGGATGAGTGCCAGGAGCTGTTCTCCCACCCGGAGTTCGGCAAGGAGGCCGGCCACCTGTGCACGGCCATCATCAAGCGCGGCCGAGCGCTGGGCGTGATGCTGCTGCTCGCCACGCAGCGCCCCGACAAGGACTCCCTGCCCACGTCGATCAGCGCGAACGTCGGGACCCGGTTCTGCCTGCGGGTCATGGGCCAGATCGAGAACGACATGATCCTGGGCACGTCCGCGTACAAGAACGGCATCCGGGCGACCACGTTCACCAAGCGCGACCGCGGCATCGGCTACCTCGCGGGCGCCGCCGACGACCCGCAGATCGTCCGCACGTACTACCTCGACAACCCCGCCGCCGACGCGATCTGCGAGCGCGCCCGCGCCGCCCGTGAGCAGGCCGGCACCCTGACCGGTCTCGCCGCAGGTCAGGCGCCGGAGCGTCGGGACACCACGGCGGACACGCTGTTGGAGGACATCGCCGCGGTCACGCCCGCCAAGGAGGCCAAGGCGTGGAACGACGTGACCGTTGACCGGCTCGCCGAGCTGCGCCCGGAGCTGTACGGGGCGTGGGGGGAGATGGAGCCGGCCGACAAGGCGCGGCAGCTCACCACCGCGCTCAAGCCGCACGGCATCACCACGGGGCAGGTCGCCCGGCGGATCGAGGGCAAGACCGTCAACCGGACCGGTTTCGAGCGGGCCCACATCACCACAGCGATTGCGGAGCGTGACCGTAAGCGGTCCGCGGGCTGACCGACCCGGGGTCTCTAGCGCTAGAGGGTTGGCCCTCTAGCGCTAGAGACCCCGCTAGCACCCCGCACCCCACGTGATCAGGCCGCTAGACGATAGTGGCCCACCTGCGCAAACCCCGAAAACCGCTCCCGGAGGCACCCTGTGACCCCCATCCTTGCCGCTATCGCCCTCCTCCTCGTCATCACTCTCGGTTATGTCGCTGTGTGTGCGGCTCAGCCGTTCGCCCGGTGCGGGAAGTGCCACGGCTTCGGCTTCGCCACCACCACCGACCGCAAGGGCCGCCCCAAGCGCGGCAAGACCTGCCGCCGCTGCAAGGGCCACGGCATCCGCATACGCCGCGGCCGGCACGCCTACAACCTCGCCCGCGGCATCCACCGCGACGGCACCCGCTGACCCGAAACACAGATGTGGTGACCGCCCGCCATAAGGCGGACCCCTCACGTAGCACGCGATAGGCGGGCGCGGTCACCCTCTAGCCTCCCGAGCTGGCCAGCACCCGGGCGCCCTCGAAACCTACGCACTCAACTCCCCGCTCACAAACGAGTTTTCCCCGGCCGCCCGCGCCCTGCCCGCCGGCCGCCCTCTCGGATCGGAGAGATCCCGTCGTGATCCTTTCCATCTCCGCCGTGCTGCTCTTCGGCACCGGCACCGCCTTCGCCATCCGCACCAAGTCCACCTCGTTCGGCGCCGCGATCGTCGTGTTCCTCTTCGGCTTCTACGCCGCGGCCACCGGCGCCGCCGAACCCATCACCGAGATCGTCACCGCCACCGCACACGCCATCGGCAGCATGCGCGGCTGACCCCAGAACGGAGGAACCACCGTCGTGAAACTGCCCACCTACACCCCGCCCGGCACCACCACCCCGCTCGTACAGCGCCACTGGCTCGCGACCGCCGCGCCCAAGACCGCCCCGGCCCTGGCCACCACGACCGTGCTCGCGCTCGCCCGGATCTGGAACGCCAACGGCGCTGAGCACTCCATCGGCGACGCCTCGGTCATGGGCGCGCTCGCCATCGGCGCCGCGTTCGCCGGCAATGCCCTGGCCCGCGGTCAGTCCGGCGAGCCGGCCGCCGCCGCGATGGGCTTCACCGCCGCCGGAACGTTTGCTCTTGCCGGGGTCGCCGCCTACACCGACGGCCTGCCCCTGCCCCTGCTCCTGTGGGGCATCGCGACCGTGCTCGGCTACGTCGTCGCCGCCCGCCACTGGCGCACCGACCACCGCGAGCACATCGCGCACGAACGCGCCACCGAGACGCGCCGCGAGACGCAGCACCACGTCGAAACCGTCGAACTCATCCGCGCCCGCGCCGCCGTGGAAACCGCCCGCGCCAGCGGCGAGTACACCACCGCGCTCACCGCCGCCCTCACCGCCCGCGCCGCCCTGCCCGGCTACGACCCCACCGCGCTCACCACGGCCGGTCTGCCCGAACTCCCCACCGCCCGGCACGACACCGCCGCGTAGGAGAACCGTGTTCGACATCCGCATCATCTGCGACCCGGCCGACGCCGACCGCATCACCGAAACCCTCGCCGCGTTCCTCACCACCGGCACCGCCCGCACCTACCCCACCCGCGACGGCATGCGCACCCGCCTCTACCTCACCGCCGACCTGCCCAAGCCGACCACTGACCCGGAGGACTGACCCCTGTTGAACTATCACGACGCCCACCGGCCGTACATCGGCGCCGTGGTCAACGCCCTGACCACGGCGGGTATCGGTGTGGACGACTGGTTCGCCGACCCCGACGACCCCCGCGACGCCTGCATCTTTCTCGCCACCGCCGCCACCGAAACCCACTACCCCGGCGAGGCCATCGTCCTGAGCTGGAACGAGGAAGATGGCTGGCTCATCGGCGGCGGTCAGCCCAACGAGCCCCTGAACTGGGTGGCCGACATCTACACCCGCGATGTTCTGCCCACCCCGCAACAGGTCGTCACCGCCGCCCGCGCCGCCCTGATCGCCGCGCCCTCGACCCTGTATGGCCTGGCGCCTCTCTTCCGCGAGTTCGAAGACGACACCGATGGTTTCGAGGAACGCCTGGCCGCCTACCACGTCCACCCCAACGTCTGACCCGTTCTCACACACCACGGCGGCGGGACTCCCGACCAAGGTCCGCCCGCCGCCGTGGCTCTCCCTATCCGCCCGAAGACAGACAGGAGAACACCAGGATGCCCTATCCCGACCCTGCCGCGCTGCTGTCCGCGGCCCTCGGTCTGGCCGGTGTCGGCGTGCCCGTGTTGCCGCTGCGCAAGGGCAAAGTGCCCGTCGGCAACTGCCGCGCGTGCGCGCGCAACGCGTGCGGCGGGCGGCCGAACATGAAGACCCCCGGCCCCTGCACCTGCCCGCACCCCTGCCACGGATGGGCCGCCGCCACCACCGATCCCGCCGTGATCGGCTCCCCGGCCTGGCGGCCGGCATGGCGGCACGCTGCGGCCGTCGCCTACCACCCCGGCGGCGCTGGACTGACGGTCGTGGACCTCGACCACGCCGCCGCGATCGCGTGGGCCCGCAACCACCTGCCCGCCACCCGCACCGTGCCGACCACCCGCGGCGAACACTGGATCTACCGCGGCGCCATGCGGTCGGTGAACGGCGTTCGGGACGGAGTGGACATCAAGTCCACCATGTCCTACGCCCGCTGGCTCGGCCCCGGCACCGGCACCCTCACCGCCCTCCCGGACACCGTGCGCGCCCTGACCGCGAAGAAGCCGCCCGTGGCCCGGCCCGTCGCTGCGGCGCCCGTGGCGGGCGCGGGCGGGTGCTGCCCGCACCGCACCCCCGCCTACCTGGAGCGCGGCATCACGATGGCCGAACAGACCATCACCACCGCCCCCACCGCCGTGCACACGACCGTCTACCGCACCTTCCTCGCGGTGCTGTCCGCGCACGGCCGGTGCGGCTGCCTCACCGACCACCACATCACCCGACTGTTCACCGCCGCGCAGTCCAAGGGCGAGACCGCCCGGCACTGCGCCGACGCGTGGACCAACGCCCGTACGCGGTTGGGGGTGTGACCAGTGTCCGACGACGACAAGAACCCTGGCCGTGAGGTCATCGCCGACTACGCCCAGACGCACTTCCGGTACTTCCGCACCGCCGACGGCACCGTGTACGCGCAGCGCAACGGCCACCCCGTGGCCCGTCCGATCCGCTCCCAGGGAACCACCGGCAGCCACCGGCAGGAACTCATGGTCGGCCTGTTCAAGGACGGGGTGGGCGTCTTCAACGGCACCGCGCTCAAGGAGGCGTTGGACCTGATCGAAGCACTCGCCCTGTCCGAAGACGTGCAGCCGGTCCATATCCGCGTGGCCCCGGGGTTCGACGGGGCGACGTGGCTGGACCTGGGCAGGAACGACGGCCGGTCGGTCCGTATCCACCCCACCGGATGGGACATCACCGTCCCGGACCCGCGGGAAGTGTGCTGGCGCCGCACCCAGCTCACCGGCGAACTCCCCCTCCCGGCCAAGGGCACCGACGGCAAGGGCATCGACCTGCTGCTGGGACTGTGCAACTTCGCCACCGCCGAGACCGAGTGCCTGGCCATCGCGTGGTTGATCGGCTGCCTCGCGCCTGGCGTTCCGGTGCCGGCGCCGTTCCTCACCGGCCCCCAGGGCGCGGGGAAGTCCACCGGCGGCCGGATGCTCATCCGCATCATCGAGGGCATGAGCGGGGACCTGCGCCGGGCCCCGAAGGATGAGGAAAACCTCATCGCCGCGGTGGCGGCCGGGTGGGTCACCGCGCTGGACAACCTGTCCCACATGACCCCGGACCTGTCGGACGCGATGTGCTGCATCGTGACCGGCGCGGAGAACGTCAAGCGGGCCCTGTTCACCGACGGGGATGTCTTCCGGGCCCGCTACCGCCGCCCCTTGCTGCTGACCGGGATCGATGTCGGGGTCATCCGCCCGGACCTGGCCGAACGGCTGCTGCCGCTGCGGTTGGAGCGGCCCCGCGTGCGGCGGACCGAAGCGGAGTTGTGGACGGAGTACGCCGAGGCCCTGCCGGTCGTGCTCGGGTCCCTGCTAGACCTGACCGTCAAGGTCCGCGCGATCACGGCGGAGACCCCGACCGACCTGCGGATGGCGGACTTCGCGCACCTGTGCGCCCAGCTCGACGCCGCTACCGGGCTGGGGGCCCTGCGCGCCTACCGGGCGAGCCTGGACGACCTGAACGACGACGTGATCGAAGGCGACCTGTTGGCGCAGACCGTCCTCCTGCACGCGGAGAGCATGCCGTCGGGCACCGAGCAGCGCATGACGTCCACGGAGTGGCTGCACGCGCTGAGCCGCCTCTACAGCGGCGAGGACTGCCGCCCCCTGCCCAAAGGGTGGCCGACGACCGGAAAGGTCCTCTCGGACCGCCTCAAGCGCCTCCAACCCACCCTCGCGGCCCGCGGCGTCCTCATGGACAGCGGCCGCACCTTTGAGGGGCGTTACCTCGAACTGGCCCGGCCCGCGCCGCCCCAGCCCGAGCAGCAGCAGGCGTTCTAACCGCCGGGCGGGACAAGCAAGAAGAGCACCACGGGCATCGCGCCCCGGTGCTCTTCTTGCTGTTCGGCCACGGGCCGCCCAAGGGTCGCGCCGCGAAGCGGCCCCTTCTTCACGCTCTGAGCCGCGCACAACGACTACAGACACCCCCTCTTTTGTCCTAAGAGGGAAGACGCTGCGTCATGTGCGTCATGCGGCCCGAAAAACCGCCGCTGACCTGCGGGATAGACCATGACGCAGAGGCGGGGGGCTGCGTCATGCGTGCGTCATGTGCGTCATGGGCGCGCCCCGCCATGACGCAGCCCATGACGCAGGCATGACGCAGCCCCCCGCCTCTGCGTCATGCAAACCCGCAGGTCAACAGCTCGCATGACGCACATGACGCAATGACGCAGAAATCCCCACCTCGGACAGACACGCCTCCCTGCGGAAACACCAAGGAGTGATCTGCATGAGCACCGCCGCCATGCCCGTGCCGCGCATCCTGTACCGCCCCGAAGACGCCGCCGCGGCCCTGTCCCTGGGCCGCTCCACCATCTACGAACTCATGGCCGCCGGCCAGCTCCACTTCGTCAAGTGCGGACGCGCCCGCCGCATCCACCACAACGAGTTGGAGCGCTTCGCCGCCACCCTCACCGACCACGCCAGCTAACCAGTCCAGATCACCACCGGGGCCGGGCCGATTCGTCGGTCCGGCCCCGCTCCTTCTCGGAGGAACCGTGAGCCCCCGCAAACCCAACATGGAATCGTCCATCTACCTCGGAAACGACGGCTGGTGGCACGGTCGCGTCACCATGGGAGTCAAAAGCGACGGCAGCCCCGACCGGCGCCACCGCCGCGCCAAGACCGAAACCGAGATCAAGCGCAAGGTCAAGGAGTTGGAAGCGCTTCGGGACAAGGGCCGTGCCCCGAAGGCCGGTCGAAAGCCCACCGTCGCCAGGTGGATGGAGACCTACCTCACCGACATCGCGAGCCTGAAACTCCGGCCTCGGTCGCTGGACGACTACTGGTCCAAGACCCGCAACGACATCATCCCGGGTGTCGGCCAGCACCGAATCGACAAGCTCGAACCGGAGCACCTGGAACGCATGTACCGGGCCATGCTGGACGCCGGCCACGCTCCCTCGCACGTGCTGAAGGTGCACCGCATCCTGTCACGGGCCCTGAAAATCGCGCACCGCCGCCGGATGCTCGTGGAGAACGTCGCCACCCTCGTGGACCCGCCGACGCAGGACGAGACCGAGGCGAACCCCTTCACGATCGAAGAGGCGAAAGCGTTTCTCGCCGCGGCGATCAAACGACCGACGTACATGCGCTGGGTGGTCGGCGTCGGCATGGGGTTCCGGCAAGGGGAATGCCTCGGTCTCCGCTGGTCGTATGTCGACCTGGACGGGGAGCTGTTTCACCCGCAGTGGCAGGTCCAGCGGCTCACGTGGCGACACGGCTGCGACGACCCGCACGCGTGCGGCGCGCGGCTGCACCGGTTCGACCCTTGCCCGACTGAGTGCAAAGCCCACAAGGGCTACAAGCGAGGCTGCCCGAAGCCCTGCCCCAAGACGTGCACGCGGCACGCGAGCGTCTGCCCGGACCGCAAGGGCGGCGGCTTGGTGTTCACGCGACCGAAGACCAAGAAGAGCCGCAACGCCGTGCCGATCCCGTCGCCGTTTATCCCGCACCTGCTGGCCCACAAGGCGCAGCAGGAAGAAGCGAAGGCCACGGCTGGGGAAGCCTGGCAGGAGCACGACGCCGTGTTCACCCGGCCCGACGGCCGGCCGCTCGATCCGCGGCAGGATTACGAGGAGTTTCAGGAGCTCCTGACCGAAGCGGGTATCGACGCCCGACGTCTCTACGACGGCAGCAGGCACACCGCCGGCACGATCCTGAACGAGTTGGGGGTGGACATCGTGACCATCATGGAGATCCTGAGGCACACCCAGATCAGCCAGACCCGCCGCTACGTCAAGGGCCGCTCCCACCTCGCGAAGAGCGCCATGGGGCGCATGGGCGACACCTTCATGCCCCAGCCCGAGGGCCCGACTGAGACCAGAACTGAGACCGCCGACACCAAAGCCGCCCGCGCACGGCGCCGCCGCCGCATCCGCTGAACACAAAACCCCAGCTCAGAGCGATCTGAGCTGGGGTTCGGGCGGAGCCCCCTGTCGGGTTCGAACCGACGACCTACGCTTTACAAGAGCGTCGCTCTGGCCAGCTGAGCTAAGGAGGCGCGGGGGTCAGTGTACCGGGCCGGGGGTGCCGGGGTCGGGGAAAATCCTGTCCCTGCGGCTGGTGACAAGACGGAAATCGGCAGGTAGCGTCACGGTGAGCCCGCTGATCAGGTGGGCTGTTCGATTTCGCGGAACACCTCCGGAGCTGCTCCGGGAGGTTCCTTTACTCGGATCGTCCGGCACGTTCCTGCCGGTGAAGGGACTGTCACAGTCATGGCAACTGTCACGTTCGACAAGGCGACCCGGATCTACCCGGGCGGCGACAAGCCCGCGGTCGACGGCCTCGACATCGAGGTCGGGGACGGCGAGTTCCTGGTGCTCGTCGGCCCGTCCGGCTGCGGCAAGTCGACCTCGCTCCGCATGCTCGCGGGGCTGGAGGACGTCAACGCCGGCGCCATCCGCATCGGTGAGCGCGACGTCACGCACCTGCCGCCGAAGGACCGGGACATCGCGATGGTGTTCCAGAACTACGCGCTGTACCCGCACATGACCGTCGCGGACAACATGGGCTTCGCCCTGAAGATCGCCGGCGTCAACAAGGCCGACATCCGCAAGCGGGTCGAGGAGGCCGCGAAGATCCTCGACCTGACCGAGTACCTCTCGCGGAAGCCGAAGGCACTCTCCGGTGGTCAGCGGCAGCGTGTCGCGATGGGCCGCGCGATCGTGCGTGAGCCGCAGGTCTTCCTCATGGACGAGCCGCTGTCGAACCTCGACGCGAAGCTCCGTGTGCAGACCCGTACCCAGATCGCCAGCCTCCAGCGCCGGCTGGGCGTCACCACCGTCTACGTCACCCACGACCAGGTCGAGGCCATGACGATGGGCGACCGCGTGGCGGTGCTCAAGGACGGTCTGCTCCAGCAGGTCGACAGCCCCCGCAACATGTACGACCGCCCGGCGAACCTCTTCGTCGCGGGCTTCATCGGCTCCCCGGCGATGAACCTCGTCGAGGTCCCGATCACCGACGGCGGCGTGAAGTTCGGCAACACCGTGGTGAACGTGGCGCGCGAGGCGGTCAAGGCCGCGGCCGACAAGGGTGACAAGACGGTCACCGTCGGTGTGCGTCCCGAGCACTTCGACGTCACCTCGGGCGGCGCCGCGGGCCTGTCCAAGGAGGGCCCGGAGGGCCTGGCCGTGACCGTCAACGTCGTCGAGGAACTCGGCGCCGACGGTTACGTGTACGGCTCCGCCGAGGTCGGCGGCGAGCACAAGGACCTGGTGCTCCGCGTCGGCGGCCGCGAGATCCCGGAGAAGGGCGCCGTGCTCCACGTCGTGCCGCGCCCGGGCGAGACCCACGTCTTCGCGACCTCCACCGGCGAGCGCCTCAGCGACTGACGCGCAGACGGCACTTCGGCGGGCCGGTACGTCCCACGCGGACGTACCGGCCCGCCGCGTTTCGCGGCCCGCGCAGCCCCTGCCCCACTACCGGGCGTTCATCCACAAAACCGGCCTTTCGGGTGCGTTCGTCAACACCGTGACTGCGGCTGCCCTGTTTCACCTCCCTCGTCAGAGTGACTAAATGTCGCCAAATCATTACCAGTCGCTACGATCCGATGCGTGAACCAGGTAGCTCGCCGTCTCGGCAAGACATTCGCGCTCGTTCTTCCGGTCGTCCTCGTGTTGTCGGGGACGCTCGCCGTCGCCCGCGTGCCGTGGGCCTCCTCCTCGCCGTCGGACGGACAGGTGCTGACCGCGGCGTCGTCGAAGAAGCAGGCATCCCTCGCGCCCCAGGAGGCGCTGCGCCAGAAGCTGCTGGCCGAACTCCAGGAGAAGGACCCGGGCGTCGCCCTGACCGACCTCCAGGTGGCCATGGCCAAGCAGCCCAGCCTCGCGCGGTACTGCGTCGACATCGCCCGCTCGCTGGGCCGCGCCGCCGTCGCGAAGTACGACGGCGCCGCCCACCGCGCACAGGCGTGGTCCCGGCCGGTCTGCGACACGTCGTTCGCGACCGGCGTCGCGTCCGTCGGCTGACCGGCAGCGACCGACAACGGCCAACGGCGACCATCAGCGACCAGCGGCAACCATCAGCAACGAGCGGCGAGGCAGCGGCCAAGCACGGCACGCACGCCTCCGCGGACAGCCCCGTACGACGGCCGCGGGCACAACAGCGGCCGGTACGGCGGCAGTCGGCGCCCATCGACGGAACACCCGGACGCGGACAGGCGTACGGCCCGCAGCACCCGGGCCGTACGCCTCCCGTCGCATAGGGTGCGCTGCATGACCCGCGCCGACCAGCACCCCGGTAACTCCGCCCCGCCCGCCCCCACCCCGGTCACCCAGGCGGTCCTGCTCGCCGGCGGGCAGGGCTCGCGGTTGCGGCCGTACACCGACGACCGCCCCAAGCCGATGGTGGAGATCCCCGGCACGGGCACGCCGATCATCGGCCACCAGCTGGCCTGGCTCGCCGCCGAAGGCGTCACGGACGCCGTCATCTCCTGCGGCCACCTCGCCGAGGTCCTCCAGGAGTGGCTGGACGCGACCCCGCTGCCGCTCAGCGTCACCACCGTCATCGAGCGCGAGCCGCTGGGCCGCGGCGGCGGGCTGAAGTACGCTGCCGCCTCGCTGCCCCGCCCGGAAGAGCCCTGGTACGCCACCAACGGCGACATCTGGACCCGTTTCCCGCTGCACGAGATGGCCGAGTTCCACCACGAGCGTGCCGCCGTCGCCACGCTCGCCCTGGCCCGTCCCCGCATCCCCTGGGGCGCCGTGGAGACCAACGAGTTCGGCCAGGTGCTGGACTTCATCGAGGCGCCCCCGTCGCCGTACCTGATCAACGCCGGCGTGTACGTCTTCGCCCCTGCCTTCACCGCGATGCTGCCCGATCTCGGGGACCACGAGCGGACCACCTTCCCCCGGCTGGCCCGGGAACGGCGGCTCGCCGGCTTCCCGATCCCGCACGGCGCCTACTGGCGGGCCATCGACACCGCGAAGGACCTCAACGAGGCGGCCAAGGAACTGGGTTCGCACCGCGGCTGACCCCCGCACCGCCCGCTGCCCGGGCCGCCCGACACCGCTGCCCCGCCCGCCGCCCGGGCACCGCACCCGTACCCGCGTGCCCGCGCACCCGTACCCCGCGCACATGGACAAGGGGCGCCCCCTTCCGAAGGAGGCGCCCCTTGTCCGTGGGTCCGGCCGGCTCAGGCGGTGTTCACCGGCGTCCCCTCCTGGTGCCCCGGCCCCGCCGACAGCCCGAGCAGCGGCCCGCTGCCCAGCAGCCCGCCGATCGCGCCCTGCGACGGCTTCGGCGACGGCGCGGGCGGCGCGGGCGCCTGGGTCGCGACGGGCGGCGGCGCCTGGGTGACGGGGGCGCTCCCACCGGAGGAGCCCCCGGACGAGCCGCCGGACCCGGACCCCGAACCGCTGCCGGTCGCCGTGCCCGTGGAACCGCCACCGGTGCCGATGGTGGTGTGGGTGCTCTGCGGCGTGCTGCTGCCGCTCGGCGCGTGCGTACGGCTCGGCGTCGCGCCGGGCGCCGTGCTCGCGCCGCTCGTGCTCGGGCCAGGCGACGGCTTCGCGTCGTCCGGGGCGCCGGAACTGCCGTCGCTGTCACCGCCGGAGACCTCCGGCAGCGGCGAACCGGGCAGGTTGTTCACGGGGGTCGGCCCGGTGCCGGTGCGGCCGTGCTCGGTGGTGCTGGCGCGGACGGCCGCGCCCAGCACCGAGCCGACCAGCAGCGTCAGGCCGATGGTGACGGTGGCGAGCACGGTGCCGCGGCGCAGCACGCGCCGCCGCAGGTCCCACAGGGTGACGCGGGGGCCGAGCCGGCGCCAGGCGTCGCCGGCCAGGTGGCCGTCGACGGAGTAGACCGGGGCGCCGGCGATCACCAGCGGGCTCCAGGCGGCCAGGTAGATGAAGTCGGGTGCGTCGTAGACCGGGACGGTCCGCCAGCTGACGGTGACCAGCAGGGCGATCGAGACGGCGGCGCCGAACACGGCGGCGACCCGCTGCCACAGGCCGAAGACGGTGAGCACACCGACCACGACCTGGAGGAAGGCGACGGACAGGCCCGCGCCCACCGGGTGGTTGAGGGCGGCGTCACGCAGCGGCTCGGCGGCGGCCCACGGGTGCAGCGACGACAGCCACTTGACCATGGAGCCGCGGCTGCCGCCGTCGAAGTAGACCGGGTCGCACAGCTTGCCCATGCCCGCGTAGATGGACACGAAGCCGAGGAAGACGCGCAGCGGCAGCAGCACGATGCCGAGGTTCATCCGCCGGTGCGGGTAGTACGCGTGCCGGACGGAGTCGCGGCGTCCGCGCGGGCGGCGGGTGCGGGCGCGGTCGTCGCCGCCCGCCGGGTCGCCGTACCGGCCGTCAGCGTCTTCGGCGTACTCGGCGTACTCGGCGTCCGCGCCGTCGGGGTAGCCTCCGCCGCGGCCGCCGGTGGCGACCAGCGGGTCGTCCAGCGGGGCGCGCTGGCCGACCACCGTGGCGACCGCGGGCGGCAGCACGGCCGTCTCGTCGATCCGCGGCAGGACCTGGGTCACGGCCCCGGCGCTCCCCGGGCCGTCGGCGGCATCGGCCTGCCGGCGCACCGCCTGCGTCAACTCGGGCGAGGTGTGCCCGGACCACACGACGGGCCGGCCGCGCCGCACGGACGGGGTCCGTACCGGGCCCCCGAAGGCGAGGGCGCGGGTCGAGGCCGCGCCGAGCTGCACCCGGAAGCTCGCGTGGTTGACGATGACCTGGGCGGGATCGCTCGGCACCCGTGCCATGGTCAGCACGCGCTCATCAAACCCGGGCGCCCCTCCCCCCGTCGAGGTGCGGGGTGTTCTGGTGTCCACACTCATCTAACCGAGTGACGGTCGTTTAGGACACTGCCTGACGGTCCCCCGTCAGACGAGTGCGGCCCGGGAGAAGCGGAGGGGCGAACGGCCCGATCCGTTCCCGCGCGGCGCGGATTTCACCGAAATCTCATCCTTTTCCCATGGTGTCGCCAAGGCGACACCAAGATTTGGCCAGCAGGATGCGGTGGTCAGTCCAAGTCCCGGTCCAGGAGCGGTGTGATGATCCTGCACGACCCCCGAGTGCGCCGGCTCGCCCGGCGGGTCCGCGTCAACGCCAGGAAGGTGATCACCGCGCCGCCGCCGGTCCTCGCGCCCGAGGACACCCGTCTGGTGCCCGACCCGGTGTTCGTCATCTCCTCGATCCGGTCCGGCTCCACCCTGCTGCGGGTGCTGCTCAACAGCCACCCCGACATCCGCGCCCCGCACGAGATGCACCTGCGGACCCTCAAGCTCTCCTACGGCGAGTCCTACACGGAGAAGGCGATGGGCCTGCTCGAACTGGACCACCGGGAGCTGGAGCACCTGCTGTGGGACCGGGTGCTCCACCGTGAACTGGTGCGCAGCGAGAAGAAGGTCATCGTCGACAAGACGCCGGGCAACGCCGAGCTGTGGCAGCGGCTGCACGAGGCGTGGCCCCGGGCCCGGTTCATCTTCCTGCTGCGCAACCCCGCCTCGGTGGTCGCCTCCCAGATGGACTCCCGCCCGGACAAGGGCCTCGACTGGACGGTCCGCCACATCCGGCGCTACGTCGAGCAGGTCGACGCCGCCCGCGACGCCCTCGACGGCCTCACCGTGCGCTACGAGGACCTGACCGCCGACCCCGAGGCGCAGTGCCGCCGCCTGTGTACGTACCTGGGCGTCGAGTGGGCGCCCAAGATGGTGCGTTACGGACGGCAGGACCACGGCCCGTTCCAGGTCACGATGGGCGACTGGAGCGACAAGATCAAGTCGGGGCGGGTCCAGGAGCCGCGCCCGATGCCGAAGCCCGAGGACGTGCCCGAGCCGCTGCGGGCGATCACCCGAAAGTGGGACTACCCCTGCTGAGCGGGGAGTTCCCGTGCTGAGCAGACCGTCCCCCTGCTCAGCACGGCAGGCGTCGGCTCCCGGCGCCGCCGTACGTCAGGCGCGGCGGCGGGACGCCTCGTAGAGCACGACGCCCGCGGCCACGCCGGCGTTGAGCGACTCCGCGCCGCCCGGCATGGGAATCCGCACCAGCAGGTCGCAGGTCTCGCCGACCAGCCGGGACAGCCCCTTGCCCTCGGACCCGGCCACCACGACCACCGGGCCGTCCAGCAGCTCCAGGTCCTGCAACTCCATGTCGCCGTCGGCGGCCAGCCCGACCACGGTCAGCCCGGCCTTCTGGTACGCCTCCAGGGTGCGGGTCAGGTTGGTGGCGCGGGCCACCGGCACCCGGGCCGCGGTGCCCGCCGACGTCTTCCACGCGCCCGCGGTCATCCCCGCCGCGCGCCGCTCAGGGACCACCACGCCGTGTCCGCCGAAGGCGGCGACGGAGCGCACCACGGCGCCGAGGTTGCGCGGGTCGGTGACGCCGTCGAGCGCCACGATCAGCGGGTCCTCGCCGCGGTCGGCCGCGGCCGCCACCAGGTCCTCGGGGTGGGCGTACTCGTAGGGCGGGATCTGGAGCACCAGGCCCTGGTGGTTCAGGCCCGCGGTGATCCGGTCCAGCTCCGGCCGCGGCGCCTCCAGCAGCGGCACCCCGCGGTCGGTGGCGAGCGTCACCGCCTCGCGCACCCGGTCGTCGTTGTCGATGAACTGCTGGACGTAGACGGCCGTCGCGGGGATGTCGGCGCGCAGCGCCTCGACCACCGGGTTGCGGCCGACCACCATCTCCGACGTCGACTTGGCGCCGCGGCCCGAGGGGCGGCGGGACTGGGCCGACACCGTCCGCCGGGCCTGCGCGTTGGCGACCCGGTTCTTCTTGTGGCCCTTGCGCGCCTCGGCCGGCGGGGTCGGGCCCTTGCCCTCAAGGCCCTTGCGGCGCTGCCCGCCACTGCCGACCGTGGCGCCCTTCTTGTTGGACGTACGGCGGTTCCTGCGCTGGCTGTTGCCGGCCATCGGACACTCTCTTCTTCGGTCGAACGCTGCAAAGCTGCACGGGGCCCGCGAGCCGGTGGACGGATCAGCCCCGCAGGGTCCAGCGCGAGCTGGTCGGGGTGTCCTCGATCTCCAGTCCCGCCTGGACGAGCTGGTCGCGGATGGCGTCGGCGGTGCCGTAGTCCTTGCGGGACCGCGCCGACTGGCGCTGCTCCAGCACCAGCTGGACCAGGGAGTCGACGACGCCGTGCAGGTCGTCGCCGCCCTCGGCGCTGCGCCAGTGCGGGTCGAGCGGGTCCAGGCCCAGTACTCCGAGCATCGCACGGACCTCGGCCAGTCGCGCGACCGCGGTCTCCTTGTCGTCGGCGGTCAGGGCGCTGTTGCCCTGCCGGACGGTGGTGTGCACCACGGCCAGCGCCTGCGGGACTCCCATGTCGTCGTCCATCGCCTCGGCGAAGGCCGGCGGCACCTCGGCGGCCGGCTCGACGGTGCCCGCCTTCTCCACCACCCGCTGCGCGAAGCCCTCGATCCGGGCGAACGCCGCCTCGGCCTCGCGCAGGGCCTCCTCGCTGTACTCGATCATCGACCGGTAGTGCGGGGTGCCCAGGTAGTAGCGCAGCACGATCGGCCGCCAGCGCCGCACCATCTCCGAGACCAGCACCGAGTTGCCGAGCGACTTGCTCATCTTCTCGCCGCTCATGGTGACCCAGGCGTTGTGCACCCAGTACCGCGCGAACTCGTCGCCGTACGCCTTCGCCTGGGCGATCTCGTTCTCGTGGTGCGGGAAGATCAGGTCGATGCCGCCGCCGTGGATGTCGAAGGCGCTGCCCAGGTACTTGTGGGCCATCGCCGAGCACTCCAGGTGCCAGCCGGGCCGGCCGCGGCCCCAAGGGGTCGGCCAGGACGGCTCGCCGGGCTTGGCGGCCTTCCACATCGCGAAGTCCCGCTGGTCGCGCTTGCCGGTCTCGCCCTCGCCCTCGGGTTGGCGCAGGTTGTCCAGCTCCTGGTTGGACAGCTCCAGGTAGCCGGGGAACGAGCGCACGTCGAAGTAGACGTTCCCGTCGGCCACGTAGGCGTGGCCGCGCTCGATGAGGCCGCGCATCATCTCGATCATCTCCGGCACGTGGCCGGTCGCCCGCGGCTCGTACGTCGGCGGGAGGCAGCCGAGCGCGTCGTAGCCGGCGGTGAAGGCGCGCTCGTTCTCGTAGCCGATCGCCCACCAGGGGCGGCCCTGTTCGGCGGCCTTCTTGATGATCTTGTCGTCGATGTCCGTCACGTTGCGGACGAAGCTCACTTCGTAGCCGCGGTAGCGGAACCACCGGCGCATGATGTCGAAGTTGAGCCCCGACCGGATGTGGCCGATGTGCGGGGCCGCCTGCACGGTGGCGCCGCACAGGTAGATCGAGACGCGGCCCGGCGTGAGCGGGGCGAAATCACGAACCTGGCGCGCGTTGGTGTCGTACAGGCGAATAGTCACGCCACAAGGGTAGTGGGCGAAGCCCTGTGCCCCGCGCCCCTGGGCCAACTGCACATACTGCGGACACATAACAGCCCGGACGGCACAGTCGCGCGCGGCGCCCGCCGCGCCGCCCGGTCGTCAGGGCGCGGCCGGACCGGAGCGGACCACCAGCGCGGTCGCGATCGCGGCGAGCCCCTCGCCCCGGCCGGTGAAGCCCAGCCCGTCGGAGGTGGCCGCGCTGACGAAGACCGGCGCGCCCACGGCGGCGGCCAGCACCTGCTGCGCCTCGTCGCGCCGCTTGCCGATCTTGGGCCGCTTGCCGACCACCTGGACTGCGACGTTGCCGACCGTGAAGCCCGCGGCGCGTACGATCCGCGCGGCCTCGGCCAGCAGCGCCGTCCCGGAGGCGCCCGCCCACTCCGGCCGCCCGGTGCCGAAGTGCGCGCCGAGGTCGCCCAGGCCCGCCGCGGAGAACAGCGCGTTGCAGGCGGCGTGCGCGACCACGTCGGCGTCGGAGTGCCCGGCCAGCCCGCTGCCCTCGCCCTCCCACTTCAGGCCCGCGCACCACAGCTCGCGGCCCTCCTCGAAGGCGTGGATGTCGGTGCCGATGCCGACCTGCGGCAGCGGCGGCAGCCCGCCCGCGTACGCTCCCGGGCCGGCGGCCGGCTCGGGAGCCGGCCGCGCGCCGGGGGTGTGCTGTTCAGCAGTCATGGCCACTCCTGCGGGCGAGTACGGCCTCGGCGAGCACGAGGTCGAGCGGGCGGGTCACCTTGAACGCCTCCTCGTGCCCGGGCACCACCACGACCGGCAGGCCCAGCTGCTCGACCATGCTCGCGTCGTCGGTCACGTCCTGGGTGACGGTGGCGTGCGCCTTGGCGAGCACCGCGCGGTCGAACCCCTGCGGGGTCTGCACCGCCCGCAGCAGGGCGCGCTGCGGGGTGCCGGTGACCGCGCCGGTCTCCGGCTCGACGCTCTTGACGGTGTCGGCCAGCGGCAGGCCGGGGACGACGGCCGGGGCGCCGGCGCGCACCGCCTCGACCACGCCCTCGACGGTCTCGACCGGCACCAGGGGGCGGGCCGCGTCATGGACCAGCACCACGTCGACGTCGTCGGGCAGTGCGGCCAGACCGAGCCGCACCGAGTCCTGGCGGGTCTCGCCGCCGGGGACGACGGTGACAGTGGTCACACCGGACGCGCCGGACGCGCCGGCCAGTTCGTGGGCGTCGAGCAGCGCCCGGACCTCGGCCGCGCCGTCGGGCGGGGCGACCACCACGATGACCTGCACCGCACGGGCCGCGGCCAGTGCGCGGACGGCATGGACGAGCATCGGCACCCCGCCCAGGGTGCGCAGCGCCTTGGGCGCGCCGGGGCCGAGCCGGACGCCACGTCCGGCGGCGGGAATGACAGCGGCGGTACGCAGGTTTGTGTCCTTGTGTCAGATGGGTATCGCACTCAGAGTGCCGGGAACGGTGTTCCTCCGGACCCCTTCCGTGACCCCCGGGGGACCTTCGTGGCCACGGCACGACGGGCATGCGGCGGTATCAGCATGCCGCAGCACCCGGTCGTCCTGCTCAACCGGGTGCCGCGGCAGGTCCCCCGACGGTGGCCGGGGGGTGCGTCTGCGTAAGTCGGTACGTCACATGGGGCGGCGTGGGGTCTCACACCGGCAAGGACGCGACACGAGAACGTCCGAAAAGGGACGGTCTTACGACGCGAGGACCTCGTCGAGCAGCGTCTCGGCCTTGTCCTCGTTGGTGTTCTCGGCCAGTGCGAGTTCGCTGACCAGGATCTGGCGCGCCTTGGCGAGCATCCGCTTCTCGCCCGCCGACAGGCCGCGCTCGCGCTCACGGCGCCACAGGTCGCGGACGACCTCGGCGACCTTGATGACGTCGCCGGACGCCAGCTTCTCGAGATTTGCCTTGTAGCGGCGGGACCAGTTGGTGGGCTCCTCGGTGTACGGCGCGCGGAGCACCTCGAAGACCCGGTCCAAACCGTCCTGACCGACCACGTCGCGTACGCCGACGAACTCCGCATTGTCCGCGGGCACACGTACCGTCAAGTCGCCCTGGGCGACCTTGAGCACCAAGTAGGTCTTGTCCACGCCTTTGATCTGGCGAATTTCGATCGCTTCGATCAGCGCGGCCCCGTGATGGGGATAGACCACGGTGTCGCCAACCTTGAACGTCATGTGACAGGTACCCCTTCCGTGGCTATCCAGGGTAACACGGGAACGGCGTCTTCTGAATGGCGTTTCCGCAGGTCAGGGCATATCTCGGGGCTTGACAACCGCCCCCGGAACGTGCTGGAGGGGGCGTCGCCGACCGGGTATCCGCAGGTCGGAGCGGGTATACGCGGGGGGCGAAACGTGCCCGTTACGACCCCGAACAGCTCCGAACGCGGGTCGATACGTCCCGATTTGTCACTCCTACAGGAGTGCGTCACCGCTACGCCGTTCGGGCCGACGGCCGGTTACCGGCCGTCCGAAGATCGAATTTTGCCCGATCATGGAAAAGGCCCGCGGCACCCGTCCGGGCGCTCCGGTAATCAACCCGCCCTAATGGCGGGGCCGGTGCGCGGCCCAGCGCATGTCCTCGGTAATGTAAGGCCGCTGGAAGATCTTCCGTACCCTGCCCAAGGAGATGCCGCCGCCGTGGTCCGCAGCATCCGTCGCGGCGCTGTCGCCGCTGTACTCGCGCTCTCGATCGCGCCCCTCGCCGCCGCGTGCGCGGCCGGAACCGACGCGCAGACGCTGGGGGTCCACCCGGACAGCGACGCCGGGTCGACAGGCGATGTGAAGGTGCAGAACGCCTTCGTGCTCACCGACCCGAGCGGCCCGGCGACCGTCACCGCCCGCCTGTTCAACAACGGCTCCCACGCCCAGACCCTGCAGTCCGTGCAGATCGCGGGCACCACGATGGCCCAGCTGAAGGGCCAGCACGGGGGGTCGACGATCAGCGTGCCGGCGCACGGCAGCGTGCTGCTGGGCGGCAAGGGCAACGCGGCCGCGGTGCTGCCGGGCACCGGCGAGTCGCTGCGGGACGGCGACGTCCAGAACGCGGTGTTCTCCTTCAGCTCCGCCGGCGCGGTGAAGATGCAGGTCAACGTGACGCCGGCGAGCAGCTACTTCGCGCCGTACGGGCCCGGCTCGCTGCCCACCACCGCGGCGCCGACCACCCCGACGACTCCGGCCACGCCGAAGACACCGAAGTCCCCGTCGACCCCCACCACCGGTACGTCGGGCACGTCAAGCACGTCCGGCACCTCGGGCAGCAGCTCGTAAGGCGTACGCAGGCATGAGTAAGGGGCTCGGCACCTGGTGTCGAGCCCCTTACCGTTGCGCGGTCCGCGCCCGTACAGAGGCGGCGGGCCGGCTTACGGCTCGAACTTGTAGCCCAGGCCCCGGACCGTCACCAGGTAGCGCGGCGCGCCCGGGTCCGGCTCGATCTTCGCCCGCAGCCGCTTGACGTGGACATCGAGGGTCTTGGTGTCGCCGACGTAGTCCGCGCCCCAGACCCGGTCGATGAGCTGCATCCGGGTCAGCACCCGCCCGGCGTTGCGCAGCAGCATCTCCAGCAGGTCGAACTCCTTCAGCGGGAGGTCCACCTTGCCGCCGCCGACGGTGACCACGTGCCGGTCCACGTCCATCCGGACCGGCCCGGCCTCCAGGGCCGCCGGCGAGATCTCCTCCGGCTCGCCGCGGCGGCGCAGCACCGCGCGGATGCGGGCGACCAGTTCGCGGGAGGAGAACGGCTTGGTCACGTAGTCGTCGGCACCTATCTCCAGGCCGACGACCTTGTCGATCTCGCTGTCCTTGGCGGTGACCATGATCACCGGGACGTTGGACTTGAGCCGGAGCTGGCGGCAGACCTCGGTGCCGGGCAGGCCGGGCAGCATCAGGTCGAGCAGTACCAGGTCGGCGCCGTTGCGCTCGAACTCGTCCAGCGCGTCGGGCCCGGTCGCGGAGATCGCGACCTCGAAGCCCTCCTTGCGGAGCATGTACGACAGCGCGTCGCTGAAGGACTCTTCGTCCTCTACGACGAGTACGCGGGTCACGGGAGGACCTCCGGGGCGGGGATGTGTTCGGGGAGGGTCTGGAGGAGCTTGTCGTCCGTCGGCTCTTCGACGTCGTCGTACTGCTCGTCCGGGTCGGCGCGCTCGGATGGGTCGGAGCGGTCCGGCTGGTCGGGGCGGCGGTCGGCGCGGTCGGAGCGGTCCGACCCTGCGCCCGCCTCCGGGGAACGGCCGCGGGCTGCCTCGGGCAGGCGCAGCGTGAAGGTGGAGCCCTGTCCCTCGACGCTCCACACCGTGACCTCCCCGCCGTGCGAGGCGGCCACGTGCTTGACGATGGACAGGCCGAGACCGGTGCCGCCGGTGGCCCGCGAGCGCGCCGGGTCGACCCGGTAGAAGCGCTCGAAGACCCGCTCGCGGTCCCGCTCGGAGATGCCGATGCCCTGGTCGGTGACGGAGATCTCGATCCGGTCGCCGCCGGAGGCGGTGATCCTGCGGCCGGCGATGCCGACCCTGGTGCGGGCCGGGCTGTAGTTGACGGCGTTCTCGACGAGGTTGCCGAGAGCGGCGGCGAGCTGGCCCCGGTTCCCCCAGATGTACAGGTCGGGGGTGGTGCCGGTGGCCATGGTGATCTGCTTGGAGTTGGCCGGCTGCCGGCAGCGGTCGACCGCCTCGGCGACGAGGTCGTCCACGGCGACCGGCTCGGCGTCGACGAGGGCATTGTCGTCCTGGACCCGGGACAGGTCGATGATCTCCTGCACCAGGCTGGTCAGCCGGGTGGCCTCGATCTGCATCCGGCCGGCGAAGCGGTTGACCGCCTCGGGGTCGTCGGACGCGTCCATCACCGCTTCGGAGAGCAGCGACAGGGCGCCGACCGGGGTCTTCAGCTCGTGGCTGACGTTCGCCACGAAGTCGCGGCGCACCGCCTCGATACGGCGCGCCTCGGTCAGGTCCTCCACCAGCAGCAGCACCAGCCGGGAGCCCAGCGGGGCGACCCGGGCGGAGACCGCCAACCCTTCGCCCCGCCCGGCGCCGCGACGCGGCAGGTCGAGCTCGACCTGCCGTATCTCGCCGTCCCTGCGGGTCTCGCGGGCCATCTGGAGCATCTGGTCGACGGCCAGCCGGCCGCCTCTGACCAGTCCGAGGGCGTACGCCGCCGAGCTGGCCTTGACCACGGTGTCGCCCTCGTCGAGGACGACGGCGGAGGAGCGGAGCACGGACAGGACGGTGTCCACGCCCGGGGGGAGTACAGCGGTCATGTTGTCGGTCCGTAGCGCTTTACGGGTGGGACGGGCCTGTTCCCGCTCGCTCCACCGGAACGCGAGTACGGCGCTGGCGCCGGTCAGGAGACCGGCTATCGCGCTGGCTGCGGCCACTGCCGCGTTCACGTCCACGTCTACAGGTTAGGTGGCCTGTTCAATTGCTTTACAACCCTCGGAGCGAGCTCTCGGATGTACGTTGCCAAGAGTTCACCTTGACGAGGGTCTGGATTCACCTGCGATGCGCGGCCGGTACGCGTACGGCCATCAGCGTGTGAGCGTGGAGGAGAAGCCTCTCTTTTGAGCACACGTTTCGGCCACGGCATGTGTGCCCTCGGCCTGTACGGAAGGAAAGCGATGCGGGACGCATACCACGAGGAGCTGGACTCGATCGGTGACGGGCTGGTCGAGATGGCCCGGCTCGTCGGGTCCGCGATAGGCCGGGCCACCACCGCGATGCTGGACGCGGACCTGAAGGTCGCCGAGAGCGTGATCGCCGCGGACGAGAAGGTCGACGACCTCCAGCGGGAGCTGGAGAACCGCGCGATCACGCTGCTCGCCCGGCAGCAGCCGGTCGCCACCGACCTGCGGATCGTCGTGACCAGCTTGCGGATGAGCGCCGACCTGGAGCGCTCCGGCGACCTGGCCCGGCACGTGGCCAAGCTCACCCGGCTGCGCTTCCCGGAGACGGTCGTGCCCCGGGACCTGCACAGCACCATCCTGGAGATGGGCCAGCTCGCCCAGCGGCTGATGGCGAAGGCCGCCGAGGTGATCATCACCAAGGACGTCGACGACGCGCTCCAGCTGGAGGCGGACGACGACCGCATGGACGAGCTGCACCGCACGCTCTTCCAGCACCTCCTGGACGACCGCTGGAAGCACGGTATCGAGACCGCGGTCGACGTCACCCTGGTCGGCCGGTACTACGAGCGGTTCGCCGACCACGCGGTGTCGGTAGCCAAGCGCGTCGTCTACCTGGTGACGGGCGAGCACGCGGACGAGCTGAGCCCGACGCCGAGCGCCGACGGCGCGTAACGCCGGCCCGGGTTCGCCCGGCCCGGGTTCGCCCGTACGGGGGACGGGTGCGCGGGGGACGAGCGGGTGGGCGGGCCGGAGAGTGCGCGGGGAGAGGTTCGCGGAGGGGGTCGGGACATGCCTCGGGAGGGCCTCGGGCAGGGGGCGCGCGAGGCGTGGGCGCGTTGCCCGGGATGCCCTCGTGCGCCCTTGAAACACCGGTACGCGCCGGGTTCACTGGTGGTCAGGCCAGCCTGAGGAGGGTGTCACCGATGCCGCAGTCCCCCACTCCACCGCCCGCCCGCGACCTCGACCACCGCACGCCGGGCGCGGCGCCGCCACTGCGCACCCCGCTGCCCCTGGTCGCCGCCTGCGGCTGCGGTTCGGGCTGCGGCTGCGGCTGCCAGTCCGGCAGCCCCTGCCAGTGCAGCGGCTGCTCCCACTAGCTCCGACAGCTTCCCCGGCTCCCACGAGAGCGCGCGCCCGGTTCGCACCGCCGAACGGGCAGCGCGGGCCCCGCCTGGGCGACCAGGCGGGGCCCGCGCGCTTCGGTCCCGGCGGGTCCGGCGTCAGCCGCGCGCCACGTTGGCGGTCAGCCGCCTCAGCAGCTCCTTGATCTGCGCGGTCTCCGCGGCGTCGAGCCCCATCGCGCCGCTCATCGCGACCGGCACCCCGGCGGCCCGCTCGCGCAGCCGCACGCCCTCGGCGGTGAGGGAGACCGTCACCGAGCGCTCGTCGTCGGGACGGCGCTCGCGCCGCACCAGGCCGTTGGCCTCCAGCCGCTTCAGCAGCGGGGTCAAGGTGCCGTAGTCGAGCTGGAGCGCGGCGCCGAGTTCCTTGACCGCCACGGCTTCGTGCTCCCAGAGCACCAGCATCACCAGATACTGGGGGTAGGTCAGCCCGAGGGAGTCGAGCAGCGGCCGGTAGCGCGCGGTGACGGCGCGGGAGGCCGCGTAGAGGGCGAAGCACAGCTGGTCGTCGAGGAGCAGGGTCGCGGGCGCGGCTTCCGCGGCCGATTCCGCCGCCCGTTCGGCGGCGTCGCTCACCGCGGCCGCCGCCTGCATGTCGCTGTTGGCCATCGCGTCTCCTCCGTTGATCTCGCGGCCCCAGGCTACTGCTCGGCACGCAGCCGATGACAGAGCACACCATTCACCTTGCCACGATCGAACATCACACACTTAACTTGTGCACTAGGCAATCGTGTCGTATCTTCTTGCTTGCAAGGTTCCGCAGAGGACGGGGCCCGAACCGCAGGAGTACGCCATGACCACCACACCCGCCGCGGGCGCCAGCGACTACACCCCCGAGGCGCCGGTGCTCGAACCGGCCGCCGCGGCCTTCGCCGAGGCCACCTCCAAGCCGCCATTCCTCTACCAGCTGCCGCCGGCCGAGGGCCGCGCCGCCGTGGACGAGGTGCAGTCCGGCGACACCCCTAAGCTCGCGGTCGACGAGGAGTGGGTGACCGTGCAGGGCGGCCCGACCGGCAGCGTGCGGGCCCGCATCGTCCGCCCGCAGGGCGCCAAGGGCCAGCTCCCGGTGATCCTCTACATCCACGGCGCCGGCTGGGTGTTCGGCAACGCCCACACCCACGACCGGCTGGTGCGCGAACTGGCCGTCGGGGCCGGCGCCGCCGTGGTCTTCCCCGAGTACGACCGCTCACCCGAGGCGCGCTACCCCGTCGCCATCGAGCAGAACTACACCGTCGCCCGCTGGATCGGCACCGACGGCACCGGCCACGGCCTGGACCCGGCCCGGATCGCGGTGGCCGGCGACTCGGTCGGCGGCAACATGGCCGCGGCCCTCACCCTCCAGGCCAAGGAGCGCGGGGACGTCCGGCTGCGCCAGCAGGTCCTCTTCTACCCGGTCACCGACGCCTCTTTCGACACCGCCTCCTACCACCAGTTCGCCGAGGGCTACTTCCTCGCCCGCGAGGGGATGAAGTGGTTCTGGGACCAGTACACGACCAGCGAGGCGGAGCGCGCCGAGATCACCGCGTCGCCGCTGCGGGCCACCACCGAGCAGCTCACCGGCCTGCCCCCGGCCCTGGTCATCACCGGCGAGGCCGACGTGCTGCGCGACGAGGGCGAGGCGTACGCGAACAAGCTGCGCGCCGCCGGCGTCCCGGTCACCGCCGTCCGCTACCAGGGCGTCATCCACGACTTCGTGATGGTCGACGCTCTGCGCGGGACCCACGCCGCCGAGGCCGCGATCACTCTGGCCGCCACCACCCTCCGCACCGCCCTCCACGCCTGACGCCGAACCGTGTCCCCCTCACACACACGAAAGCCCCCGCCCCGCGGACGTATCCGCGGGGCGGGGGCTTTCGGGGCGAGGGGTTACTTCTTGCCCTGGTTCTTGACCGCTTCGATGGCGGCGGAGGCCGCGTCCGGGTCGAGGTAGGTGCCGCCGGGGGTGACCGGGCGGAAGTCGGCGTCGAGGTCGTAGGCGAGGGGGATGCCCGTGGGGATGTTCAGGCCCGCGATGTCGGCGTCGGAGATGCCGTCGAGGTGCTTGACCAGGGCGCGCAGCGAGTTGCCGTGGGCGACGACGAGCACGGTCCGGCCGGTGCGCAGGTCCGGGACGATGCCGTCGTACCAGTACGGGAGCATCCGCTCGACGACGTCCTTGAGGCACTCGGTGCGGGGCCGCAGCTCCGGGGGGATGCCGGCGTAGCGCGGGTCGTCGGACTGGGAGAACTCGGCGCCGTCGGCGAGCACCGGCGGCGGGGTGTCGTAGGAGCGGCGCCACAGCATGAACTGCTCCTCGCCGAACTCCGCGAGGGTCTGTGCCTTGTCCTTGCCCTGGAGCGCGCCGTAGTGCCGCTCGTTCAGCCGCCAGGAGCGCCGCACCGGCACCCAGAGCCGGTCGGCTGCTTCCAGGGCGAGCTGCGAGGTGCGGATCGCGCGCTTGAGCAGGGAGGTGTGCAGCACGTCGGGCAGCAGACCGGCGTCCTTGAGCAGCTCACCGCCCCGGACCGCCTCCTTCTCGCCCTTGTCGTTGAGGTTGACGTCCACCCAGCCGGTGAAGAGGTTCTTCGCGTTCCACTCGCTCTCGCCGTGGCGGAGGAGGATCAGCTTGTACGCAGCAGCCATGCCCCCGAGCGTAATGGAGGCCGGGCGGCACCCTTCGACCGCCTCGGCCGCCTCGGCCCGACGGCCTCCGTCCGCCGCCCGCCGTACAGCTACGGTTACGGCTACGGCTCCCGTGACGGCTCCGGCTCGGTGAGGTGGGCGAACGCGTCGAGGTTGCGGGTGGACTCCCCGCGGGAGACCCGCCACGCGTACTCCTTGCGGATCGCCGACGCGAAGCCGAGTTCGAGCAGCACGTTGAAGGGGCCGTCGGCGTTCTCCAGGACCGCGCCGAGCAGCCGGTCCACCTCGTCGGGGGTGACCGCGGCCAGCGGGAGCCGGCCGGTGAGGTAGACGTCGCCGAGCCGGTCGACGG
The DNA here is from genome assembly GCF_037034245.1 of Streptomyces sp. CA2R106. Lineage (NCBI taxonomy): Bacteria > Bacillati > Actinomycetota > Actinomycetes > Kitasatosporales > Streptomycetaceae > Streptomyces > Streptomyces sp. CA2R106. Next base: position 74,644 of record NZ_JBAGKC010000023.1, on the reverse strand, counting down.
CGTACGCGACGCCGTACGTGCGGAGGTTGCGCTCCAGCAGCCAGCGGTGGAAGGCGTCGTGGTTCTCGTCGGGGTGGCGGATCACGAACGCGTTCAGGGAGAGGGTGTGCTCGCCCACGATGAGCTGAGTGGTCGTCGCCAGCTTGCGGGTGCCCGGGAGTTGGGTGACATAGGTGCCCGGGCGGGGCGACTCCCACGGGAGTTCGGCCTCGCGCAGCGCCTGCTCCACCGCCGCACGGGCGCGGGCGGCGGGCGAGGACGGCGCGGGGGGCTCGGACCGTTCGGGGCGGCCGGACTGGTCGGGCCGGTCGGAACGCTGGGGCGGCTCGGGGGAAGCGTCAGCCATGCGCCGATCGTAGGTGACGGCGGTACTCCTGCTGCGCTGCCGCGTACACCTCGGCCGTGTCCGCCGCCGCCGCGCCCCACCCGAACCCGCGGGCGTGCCGGGCCGCGGCCGCGCCGAGGCGGTCGGCCAGGTGCGGGTCGTCCACGAACCGCCGCAGCGCCTCCGCGTAGTCCCGAGGGTCGTGCCCGGGGACGAGGAAACCGGTACTGCCGTCGGCGACCGCGACCGGCAGCCCGCCGACCGACGCGGCGACCACCGGGGTGCCGCACGCCTGCGCCTCGATCGCGACCAGCCCGAACGACTCGCTGTAGGACGGCATGACCAGCACGGTCGCCGCGCGGTACCAGTCCGCGAGCTGCTCCTGCCCGACCGGCGGCCGGAAGCGTACGACGTCGCACACCCCGAGCCGCGCCGCCAGCTTGTGCAGCGCCTCGGGCTTGGCCAGCCCGCTGCCGCTGGGGCCGCCGACGATGGGCACCACCAGCCGCTCGCGCAGCGACGGGTCCCGCTCCAGCAGCACCGCGGCCGCGCGGACCAGGACATCCGGCGCCTTCAGCGGCTGTATCCGGCCGGCGAAGAGCGGGATCACCGCGTCCTGCGGCAGGCCGAGCCGCTGCCGGGCGGCGGCCCGCCCGCCGGGCTCGGGCCGGAAGCGGTCGAGGTTCACCCCGGGGTGGACGACGGCGACCTTCGCGGGCTCCGCGTCGTAGTGCCGCACGAGCTCGGCGGCCTCCTCGTCGGTGTTCGCGATCAGCCGGTCCGCGGCCGCCACCACCTGCGTCTCGCCGATCACCCGGGCGGTCGGCTCGGGCGCGTCCTCGTCGGCCAGCGCCGCGTTCTTCACCTTGGCCATGGTGTGCATGGCGTGCACCAGCGGCACGCCCCAGCGCTCGGCGGCCAGCCAGCCGACGTGGCCGGAGAGCCAGTAGTGGGAGTGCACCAGGTCGTAGTGGCCCGGGCGGTGGCCGGCCCACGCCTGCATCACGCCGTGGGTGAACGCACAGAGCTGCGCGGGCAGGTCCTCCTTGGCGAGTCCCTCGTACGGGCCCGCGTCCACGTGGCGCACCAGGACGCCGGGGGCCAGCTCGACCGCCGCGGGCGCGTCGCCGGTGGTGGCCCGGGTGAAGATCTCGACCTCGATGTCCCGCTCGGCCAGCCGCCGGGCCAACTCCACGATGTACACGTTCATTCCGCCGGCGTCGCCGGTGCCCGGTTGGTGCAGGGGCGAGGTGTGCACGCTCAGCATCGCCACCCGCCGCACCCGGCGCCCGCCGGTCCACCGCTTGTGGAGGGCTCCCCTGCGGGCGGCGAGCCGTGACGTCTGCGTGGTCACCATGCGATCCTTCCGGCAGCCGTACGTACGTCGTCAACCCCCGACAACATCGGAACGCCCGGTTCCATTTCCGATCATGGGAACCGATGTCCGGTCGTTACTTGGGGGCCGTCCCGGCATCCCGCCTTCCCGACTTCTGCGCCTTCCCCGTCTTCCCGCCCCGCCCGGACCCTGCACGTGCACACCGCTCTACGCTCTTTTCATGAGCGGCGGGCGCGTGAGCGGCACGGTGGGCACGGTGACCAGGGGCACCACCAACCCCAACCGGCTGCGCCGCATGGACCGCTGGATCGCCGCCACCCTCGCCCGGGAGCTGCGCGGCGCCGCCGACCCGCTCGCCGTCGACCTCGGATACGGCGCGGCGCCCTGGACCGCCGTGGAGCTGCTGGCCCGGCTGCGGCAGGTGCGGCCGGCTGCCGAGGTGGTCGGCTTCGAGATCGACCCCGCCCGGGTCACCGCGGCACTCCCCTATGTCCGCGACGGCCTGACCTTCCGGCACGGCGGCTTCGAACTGCCGCTGCCGGCCGGCCGCCGTCCGCTGCTGATCCGCGCGGCGAACGTCCTGCGCCAGTACGACGAGGCCGACGTGGCGGGGGTGTGGGAGGCGCTACGGGCCCGGCTGGCGCCCGGCGGCCTGCTCGTCGAGGGCACCTGCGACGAGATCGGGCGGCGGCACGTCTGGGTCGCGCTCGGCCCCGAAGGCCCCCGCAGCCTCACCTTCGCGACCCGGCTCGGCTCGCTGCACCGGCCGTCCGACCTGGCGGAACGGCTGCCGAAGGCGCTCATCCACCGCAATGTGCCGGGCGAGCCGGTCCACGCCTTCCTCACGGCGTTCGACCGCGCCTGGGCCACTGCGGCGCCGCTGTCCGCGCTGGGCGCCCGGCAGCGGTGGATCAGGGCGGTGCGAGACCTGCGGGAGCAGGGGTGGCCTGTGCTGGACGGGCCCGGGCGGTGGCGGCAGGGGGAGGTCACGGTGGCATGGGAGTCGGTGGCGCCGGGCGGGTGAACAGGCGGGTCATCGGCTGGGCGCGGGGGCGCCTGAACGGGCCCTGCGCGGGCGGTGCGGGTGCGGGCGCGGGCGGCCCGCATGGCGGGGCGGGCTGTCCTGAGGAGCCGCGTGGACCCGGAACAGGGTCGCGTTCGCCACACGGTTGCACCTGGCACGCGTGACCTTGGTCATGCGCGGATACCCCCATTGGCTCCCAAACCGCCCGTCCGGACCGGCATATGCCGCCCGACATTCACTTTGGGCACTCCCTCACCGTCCGGTTGAACCACTAGGGTCGCCAGACCGAGACCTCAGGGGGAGGGAAGGAGCCGAGTGATGTCCGCTGCACGGCGCGGCACCGAACGGCCCTCGGACGCCCGCTGCGGCGTCCAGGGCCGCGCAGGCGTGCCCGCGGACGCCTCGACACGGCAGGCCGCACCCTCCGCCGCCCCGGCGACCGTTCCTCCGGTGGCCGCTCCTCCAGCGACAGCAGCGGTCGGACATGCGGCGCCGGGCCCCGACGGCTCCGAGCCGTCGCTCACCCTGCCCCGGCAGCGCGACGACACCGTCCCCGACCAGCTCGTCCTGACCCTGCTGGTCATCGGCGACGACCCGGCCGGGGCGTTCACCGCGCCGTACTTCCAGGAGCCGGGCGGCCCCCGCATCCGCCTGCTGCGGGCACGCAACCTGACCGCGGCGGGCCGGCTGCTCACGGATGACGTGCACTGCATCCTGCTCGACCTGCCGGACGTGCTCGACGGCCTCCAGCAGGTGACGCGGTTGGCGCCGGGCACCGCGGTCCTCGTCCTCACCGAGGGCACCGACGACGGGGAGGCGGCCGCGGAGGCGGTCCGGATCGGCGCGCAGGACCACCTCGCCCGGGACAGCGTCGACGGCGCCACCGTCACCCGCGCCGTGCGCTACGCGGTGGAACGCAAGCGCGCCGACCTCGCGCAGCGCCAGCTCACCGAGACCCGGCTGCTCGCCCAGGAGAACCGGCGGCTGGAGCGCGGACTGCTGCCCGTACCGCTGCTGGAGGGCGCCAACGGGCTGCGGTTCGCGTCGCGTTACCGGCCCGGCCGCAGCCGTGCCCTGCTCGGCGGCGACTTCTACGACACGGTGCGCACCACGGACGGGACCGTGCACGCGATGATCGGCGACGTGTGCGGGCACGGCCCGGACGCCGCCGCGCTCGGCGTGGAGCTGCGGATCGCCTGGCGGGCGCTGACCTTCGCAGGGCTCGGCGGCGAGGAACTGCTGCGCACCTTGCAGAACGTGCTGGTGCACGAGCGGGCCGACGACGAGATCTTCGCGACGCTGTGCGCGGTCGACCTCGCGCCGGACGGCCGTTCGGCCCAGCTGCACCTGGCCGGGCACCCGACACCGATGATCGCCGGGCCCGGGCGGGCGCCGGCGCTGCTGCCGTACGAGGCGGGCGGGCCCGCGCTCGGGCTGCTGCCGGACGCCGAGTGGGAGCGGATCAGTGTGCGGCTGGACGGTGAGTGGTCGCTGATGCTCTACACGGACGGCCTGATCGAGGGCCGCATCGGCCAGGGCACGCAGCGGCTGGGCCAGGAGGGCATGATCGGGCTCGCCGGGGAGCTGATGGCCGCGGGGCTCGGCGGCGAGGAACTGTTGGACGCGACCATGGCGAAGGTGCGGGAGCTCAACGGCGGGGAGCTGACGGACGACGTGGCTGTGGTGCTGCTGGAGCGGCAGGCGTAGGAGCGCCGGTCGGCGTAGGGAGCCAGTCGGCATAGGGAGCCGGTAGGGCTTCTCCAGTGCGAGCGGTGGGCGCTCGCCTCAGCGGCGGCCGTTGTACGGGCCGTACGGACCGTCGCTGCTGCTGCCCCTGCTGCCGCCGCCGCGGCGCCCGAAGCGTCCGCCGATGCCGCCCGCACCGCGCCCGCGGCCGCTGACGGCACGGACCGCCGGGCGGACGTCCACCATGTACACGATCACGGCGATCAGGCCGATGACCGGCAGGAACGACATGATGCTGAACAGCTTCATCACCGCGGCCGCGATGCCGAGGATGATCAGCCAGAACGCCTTGGTGTTCTTGTCCGCCGCTCGGTAGGCGTCCTCACGGCGGATCGCCGCGTCGACGAACGCGAAGAGCGCGAAGAGGAAGAGCGCCAACGAGATCAGGCCGAACACCGAGAAGAACGCTGTGATCAGTATGTCGTCCACCGCCTCAGTCACTGTCGGGTCATTGCCACCGTACCGGTCCTACCCGCTGAACGGACCGGGCGCGCCTTCGGTGCCCGGTCCGTCGCTTCTCCGCCCGGCTACTCCGTCGGCTTCTTCGGAGTGGTGCGGCGCTGGGCGGCGGGCTTCTTCGGAGCGGCCGGCTTGGGCGCCTCCGAGTCCGACGCCGACCCCGCCTTGGCGGACCGCGGCTTCGCCTTGGCCTCGGGTGCCGCGGCGGACGGGGGCTCCTCGGCGGCCTGCCCCTTGGCGGGCTCCTCCTGGGAGGTCTCGCCCCGCCACTTCGCGACGGCGTCCTTGCCACGCTCGGCCAGCTCGTCGTACGTCTCGCGGGTGCGTACCGCGTACTCGGCCGCGCGGCCGACGCCCTGGAGCGCCAGGCCCTGCACGGACTCGCCGATCTTGCGGAAGTCCGGGCGCAGTTCCTTGAGGTCCTTCAGGTCCAGGTCGGAGAAGGTCTCGTTGAACTTGCTCTGGGCGTCCCTGGCTCCCTCGGCGACGCGCTGCTGCACGTCCTTCGGGTCCGTCGCCCGCAGCTTCTCGAAGTGCCCGGGCGCCTGCTCGCGGAGCTTCTCCAGCATCCCCGGCACCTCGCGCAGCTTCTCCGCGGCGAGGTCGGCGGTGCCCGCGACGGCGTACAGCGGGGTCGGGTTGCGCAGGCCCTTCACGATGTCGTCGGTGATCGTCATTGCTCTCAGCCCTCTTCTTCCTTGCTTCGTCGCTTGCTCGTCGCTTGCTCGGCCGCCCGCTCCGCAACCACCGAGGCGGCTGCTTCGTCGCGGTCCGCCGCCGATACGGGTCCGGCGCCGTCGTCCCCCTCCGGCGCCGCGGCGTTCTCCTTGCGGAAGGACTCGTAGATCTGGATCAGCACCTGCTTCTGGCGCTCGTTGATCGACGGGTCGGCCAGGATCGCCGCGGGTACCTCCAGCTCGTCCCGCTCCCGTGCGTCGAGGATGCCCGCCTGCACGTACAGCGTCTCCGCCGATATCCGCAGCGCCTTCGCCAACTGCTGGAGGATCTCCGCGCTCGGCTTGCGCAGCCCGCGCTCGATCTGGCTCAGATACGGGTTCGACACCCCCGCGGCGTCAGCGAGCTGCCGCAGACTCAGCCGCGCCCCGCGCCGCTGCTCCCGCAGGAACTCCCCCAGCTCCCCCACCTTCAACGCACCCATGCCCCCACCATGCCCCACCCCGCTAACTTTTGCAAGCATTCTGCTTGCAACTGTTCCCCCCACCGCTCCACTGCCCGCACGCGCGGGAGGCGGCGGCGCACGTGCGCGGGCCACGCCCCCGACCGCGCCAAAACACCAGGGCGACGCATTCTGTTGGTGGATCAACCGGTGCGGCTTCCGGCGCCGAATCAAGGCGGCTGTCTGGTGCCGAGTGCGATGTTCTCCTCCTACGCCTGCCCGCCCGCGGCTCCGGCGACGACGTGCTGGTCTCGGTCTTCCGCGTCGCTGCTGCTCTGGACCGCAGGGTTCTGGACTGCTCGGAGGGCGACCTGATCACCCAGGAGGGCACTTCGGGCTGGCGCGCCTTCCAGGAGTTCCGTGACCGCGTGGTGGACCTGACCTCCTGAAGTCGGGCGGGTCAGCCATGGCCGCCTGCGGCTTCCGGGGCGGAAGGGTTGTCGCTCGCCGGCGAACAGCGGACCGGCATCACCGGCGACCGGGATGCCCGCAGGTGGCTGCGGCGGTGTGTGGGGGGGGGATTTCGGGGGAAGCGGGGGGCGTGGCACCGTGGGCGGATGGGTGTGGAGCAGAGGGTGGTGGCGGAGGACGGGGTGGGGTTGTGGGCGAGGCGGGACGGGGTGGGGGACGGGGTGGTGTGCTGTCACGGCGGGCCCGGGTTGTGGGACTTTCTCGGTGATGTGGCCGGGCTGCTGGCGGACCGGGCGGCGGTGTACCGGTGGGACCAGCGCGGGTGCGGGCGGTCGGAACGGCGGGGACCGTATTCGTTCGCACGGTCGGTGGCCGATCTCGACGCGGTACGGCGGCACTTCGGGCGGGAGCGGGTGGCGCTGCTGGGCCACTCGTACGGGGCCGATCTGGCGTTGAGGTACGCGCTGGCCCATCCGGAACGGGTGAGCGGGCTGGTGTACGTCTCCGGCACCGGGATCGACGACCGGGACACCTGGCGGCCGGCCTACCGGCGTAACCTGCGGGCCAACCTCGGTGCGGACCTGGGCCGTTGGGAGGAGCTGGGCGGACGGGAGCGGACGGCGGCCGAGGAGCGGGAGTGGTGCGTGCTGCAGTGGTCGGCCGACTACGCCGACCGGGAGCGCGCGGTGGCGCGCGCCGAGGCGTCGGCCACGCCCTGGTTCGGCGTGAACCACGCCTGCAACGCGGCCCTCAACGCCGAGACGGCCCGTAGCGCGGGCACCGCCGAACTGCGGTCGGCCTGCGCGGCGTTGGATGTGCCGGTGCTGATCGTGCACGGCACGCGCGACATCCGGCCGAGTTGGGCGACCGACTCGCTGGCGCGGGCCCTGCCCCGGGCCGACCGGGTGCTGCTCGACGGTGCGGGCCATCTGCCGTGGGTGGAGCGGCCCGAGGAGTTCCGGGCCGCCGTCGGCGACTTCCTGGCCGGGCGGGGCCCCGGGCCCGGGGCCGCCCGCCCCGGGGCCGCGCACCCCTGAAGACGGCGGCCCCGGTCCGTACGGCACGCGGCTACCCCACCTCCCGGCTCAGCTCGGCCGGCGCGTCCAGCCGGGTCAACTTCCGCGGGTTGCGCACCGCGTAGACCCTGGTGACCCGTCCATCCGCCACCGCCAGCCCCAGGGCGGCCGGCTCGCCGCCGACGTCGATCCGCCCCGCGGGCGCGCCGTTGAGCCAGACGGTCGCCGCGGTGAACCCGTCGGCCGCCCCGTGCGCGCGGGCGAGCAGCGCGGCGACCAGTTCGGCGCCGCGGACCGGTGTGAGCGCGGCCGCCGCGATCCCGCCCCCGTCCGCGATCATCACCACGTCGGGCGCGAGGACCGCCATCAGGTCCTCCAGCCGCCCGGTGCCCAGCGCGGCCATGAACCGTTCCACCACGGCCTGTTGCTCCGCCGGGCTGACCTCGACCCGCGGCCGGCGGGCCGCCACGTGCTCCCGGGCCCGCCGCGCGATCTGCCGGACGGTTGCCGCCGGCTTCCCGACAGCCGCGGCGATCTCCCCGTACGGCAGCTCGAAGACCTCGCGGAGCACGAACACCGCCCGCTCGGCCGGCCCGAGGGTCTCCAGCACGGTCAGCATCGCCATCGAGACGCTCTCGGCGAGGACGATGTCGTCGGCGACGTCGGGGGTGGTCAGCAGCGGCTCCGGCAGCCACTCGCCCACGTACTCCTCGCGGCGGCGGGACAGGGTGCGCAGCCGGTTGAGCGCCTGCCGCGTGACGATCCGGACGAGGTACGCGCGCGGGTCGCGGACCTGCGCGCGGTCGGCGGCGGACCACCGCAGCCAGGACTCCTGGAGCACGTCCTCGGCGTCGGCCGCCGACCCGAGCATCTCGTAGGCGACGGTGAACAGCAGGCCGCGGTGGGCGGCGAACGGGTCGGCCGCGGAGGGGTCGGCGAACGGGTCGGCGGTCACCGCGGGCGGGCGGCGGCGGGCGCCTGCGGGCGGGCGGCCAGGGGGACTTCGCACGCCGCGGAGTAGCCCTGCGACCGGATGCCGAGCGCGTTGTTGCTGCGGGTGGCGAAGTTGGCGAAGGCGATGGCGGCGGTGAGTTCGACCATCGCGGCCGGGCCGAGCCGGTCCAGCAGCCGCGCGGACAGCTCGTCGGTGACGGTCGGCGGGGTTGCCGTCATGGCCTCGGCGTACTCCAGCACGTCGCGCTCCAGCGGGGTGAAGACGTCCGCCTCGCGCCAGCGCGGCACCTGGCTCGCCTTGGCCAGGTCCAGGTCCTGGTGCGCGGCCTGGAAGTAGCCGATGTCGAGGCACCAGCCGCAGCCGACCTGGGCGGCGACGGCCATGTGCGCGAAGGTCTTCAGGCCCGGGTCGGCCGCGTCCCACCGGGCCAGCCGGTCGCCGAACTCCAGGTTGTCCCGGGCGACCCGCGGGCTGTGCCAGGTCACCTCGACGGGCTCGGGCACGCTGCCGAGCTGCGCGGTCAGCTGCTCCCGCAGCTCGGCGGGGAGTTCGGCCTTCGGTACGCGTGGCGCCATGGTGTCCTCCTTGGACGGCTGCCGGTTCGGAGTGGTTCGGCATGAAGACACCGCTCGGGCCGCGGGTGTGACAGGCGATGACGGTACGGGGCCGGGTCCGTCATGAGTTCAGCGTAGTGGCGCGCTGCGGCGGGTTCGGGCTGTACCACCGCTGTGAGCTGCGGCGACACGGCAAAAGGGGGCATGGCGCGCAGGCCGTCGGCTGGCCCGGTGCGGCGGCCGCCCGCAAGGTGGGAGCGCGGGCGGGCGGTACGGCAGGACGCGGCAGGCGTACGGCACGGCATCGGCAGGCGGCAGGCGGCAGGCGGCAGTGCACGCTGGAGCGGAGCGGGCGGCAGGGATGGACGAGATCTGGGTTCTGGGCGCGACCGGCCGGACGGGCCGCGCGATCGCCGCGAGGCTGGCGGCGGAGGGCGCGCCGCTGGTCCTGGTCGGGCGCGACGCCGGGCGGCTGGACACGGTGGCCGCCGAGGTCGGCGGCATGTCGCGGACCGTGGTGATCGGCCGGGCCGGGGGAAGGCACGGGGGTGCCACCGACACCGCGGGAACCAGCGGCACAAGTGGCAGCAGCGGCACCATCGGAACTACCGGCACCGCTGGCACCGTCGCCGCGATCGCCGAAGCGCTCGGGGCGGCCGGGCGGCCCGCGGTCGTCGTGAACACGATCGGCCCGTTCACCGAGACCGCGGTGCCGATCGCCCGGGCCTGCCCGCCCGGCACCCACTACCTCGACCTGGCCAACGAACTCCGTGCGGTGAGCGGGCTGTTGGACCTGCACGCGGAGGCGGCAGCGGACGGCCGCTGCCTGGTGACGGGCGCCGGGTTCGGGGTGCTCGCCACCGAGAGCGTGGTGCTGAAGATGTGCGCGGGCCGGCCCGCCCCCGTCCGCGTACGGGTCGACGCGCTGCCGGCGGCCGGCGGCCGGTCCGGCCCGGTCGGCGCCGCCCTCGCGGCGAGCGTCGTGGACGCGATCGCGGTCGGCGGGCGCCGCTACGAACGGGGCCGGCTGGTGCGCGCCCGGCTCGGTGGCGACTTCGCGCGTTTCACGCTGCCCGACGGTTCGGCGGCCCACAGCGCGGGCGGACCGTCGGGCGAGTTGGCGGCGGCCCACCGCGCCAGCGGTGCGCCGTTCGTCGTCGCCGCGTCGGGGATGATGCCGACCGGGCGGGTGCTGCGCGCGGTGCTGCCGACCGCGGCACGGCTCCTGGCGTGGCGGCCGCTCGGCGCCGCGGTGAAGCGCCGCTTCGCCCGGGTGCAGGCCGAACCGGCCGAGCGGCGGCGGGAGTTCTCCTGGGCGCGGGCCCTGGTCCGCGACGCCGACGGCCGCAGCCGCACGGGGTGGCTGCGTACCGGTGACGGCATGGGCTTCACGGCCGCGGTGACCGCCGAGGTCGCCCTACGCCTCGCCCGCGGTCAGGGAAAGCCCGGCGCCCACACCCCCGGCGCGCTCTTCGGTCCCGAGCTGGCGGAGGCGGCCGGTGCCGTCTTCCTCCTCGACGAGCCGCACCCTGGGCCGTAAGTCCGTTGCCCGGTCCGGCTGTTGTCCGCAGGCAGCGCACGACCGCGGCCACAGGGCGCTCTTGACACCATCGGGGCCGCCGCCGACGCTGGGGCGGGGCGCGCCACTGCCGACGAACGCGCCGCCAACTCCCGTGCACAGCAAGCGCAGCAGACGCAGCAGACACAAGCACGCACGCACAGCAGAGGGCAGGCAGAGAGCAGGCAGCGCGCCGCCGCGCACACGCCGGCACGGCCGTGTGGCGGGACGGCGGGCGAGGGCAGCGAAGGAGCGGTCATGCGGGGGCCAGACGCGTTTCCGACGGTGGCGGGGGTCGCCGCGGCGGCCCGGCTGCTGACGCTGCGCCACCCCGACCTGTGCCGGATGCGGCTGGCGGGCGAGTCCCGGTCCGGGCAGCCGCTGTGGCTGCTGTCCGTCGGTGCCCCCCGCGGCTGCGACCGCCACATCCTGGTGGTGGCCGGTGCGAACTGCGACGAACCGGCGGGCGGCGGCGCCGTGCTGTGGCTGGCCGAACAGGCCGTCCATGACCGGCGGCGGCTCAAGGAGGCCGGGCTGACCTGGGACTTCCTGCTCTGCCTGGACCCCGACGGCGCGCTTTTGAACGAGACGGGACCGGCCGGTCCGCGCCCGCCCGCGGTGCACTTCCGCCACACCTACCGGCCCGCGAGCGACGAACACCCCTATGCGGCCGACTCCTTGCTCGCGCCGTCCGGCCGACTCCCCGAGGCGCTGGCGCTGTCCGCGCTGGTCGCCGATCTGCGGCCGGTGCTGCGCTGCTCGCTGCACAGCAACGACGTGGGCGGCGCCTGGGTCCGGCTGTCCGCCGAACTGCCCGGTCTGGCCGAGCCGTTCGGGAAGAGCGCGGCTGAACTCGAGGTACCGGTGCAGACCGGTACGTACGAGGCCCTGCCGGCACAAGGTGCGGGGCCGGGGGTCTTCGTACGGCCGGGCGCCCGGGAGCTGCCCGGCGGGCCGGAGGTGCGGGTGGAGGTGCCGATGTGGGCGACCCGGCGGGTGGCGTACGCCGAGCCGCACCCGGACCCGGAGTACGCGCTCGCCGTGCTGGCGGCGCGGCTGCGCAACGAGGGGGCCACCGGGGAGGAGGCGTTCGAGCAGGCGCTGGAGCTGCTGGGGGGCGCCGCGCGGGGGCCGTTGCTGCGGGCCGCGCGGCAGGCGGTCAGTGCCTGGGAGGCGCTCGCGGCGGACTTCGACGAGGTCGGGCGGCAGTCGCCGGTGCCGCTGACCATGGCGCATGTCGCCGCGTGCGACATCGCCGCGCGCCGGGCGCCGCTGCGGGCGGCGGGGATGCTGCTGCGGCTGCTGGACGAGGCGCGGCTGGACGAGGACCCCGACAGCGGGCCCGCGCGGCTGCGGGCGCGGCTGGAGCGGCGCCTGGACGCCGGGGCGGCGGACCTGATCGCGGCGATGGACGCGACGTGGGTGCCGATAGCCGAGCAGATGGAGTTGCAGGCGCGGACGGTGCTGGCCGCGGTCGCGGCGCTCGGGTGAGCGCTGCCGGGCCGGCGGGCCTGCGCGGGGTCCGGTGGCGGCTACGGCGGTCTTGACAGGTGGGCCGGGGGATCGCAACCTTGGCGAGGCATCGGGCAAATCGGCGGTTACCCCGTCAACTCAGCGGCGGGCCAGTCCTTTTGGGTACCCGGCCGGGTGCCCGCTCGTATACAGGTCGGATGCAGCGTCGGGGTGCCGGCCCGGTGGGGCGGCGCGGGCGGTTCGGACAGCGAGGAGATCCCGTGGCGACGTCGACCGGCGGAGCGTGACTTCGGCGATGGCGGACGCCTATCCGAGTGTCGCGGGAGTCGTGGCGACCGCGGCGGCCTTCGCCGCCTTCCATCCGGGGTTGTGCACCCTGCGGGTCGTCGGCAGGTCGCGGGCGGGCCGCCCGCTGCACCTCCTGACCGTGGGGCGCGGCCGGCGGAACGTCCTGGTGGTGGCCGGGCCGCACTCGGACGAGCGGGTGGGCGCGGCGACCGCGCTCAGGCTCGCCGAACAGGTCGCGCACAATCCGCTGCTGCACTCCGGCGTGGACGTCTCCTGGCACCTGCTGCTGTGTCTGGACCCCGACGGCGCGGTGCGCCACGAGGCCGGGCCGGTGATCCGCCGCACCCCCGCCGCCCACTTCCGCCACGCCTACCGGCCGCCCCCGGAGGAGCAGCCGGAGTGGGCCCCGTCGATCCGGGCGCCGGAGGCCCAACTCCCCGAGTCCCAGGCGCTGATCGACCTCATCGACGAGCTGCGCCCGGTGCTCCAGTGCTCGCTGCACGCCAATGACCTCGGCGGCTGCTGGGTGCAGTTGACCCGGGACATCCCCGGACTGGCCGAGGCGCTGGGCAAGTCGGCGGCCGAGCACGACGTGCCGGTGCAGACCGGCACCTATGACGCGCTGCGGTGGACGGTGTCGGGTCCAGGTGTATATGTGCTGCCCGAGCCGGGCGGGACCGCCCCGGCGGCGCCGCCGTCAGCGGAACCGGCAGCGGACCCCGTGGAGAACCCGGCAGCGGACCCCGAAGCCGACCCCGCAGCGGACCCCGCGGTCGGCCTCGCGCGCTCCACCTGGCTGCGGCCGCACCGCCACGGCGGCATGACCGCGCTGTTCGAGGTGCCGATGTGGACCGCCCGTACGGTGGCCGACCCGGCGCCCTGCCCGGACCCGGCCCCCCAACTCGCCCGGATCGGGCGCCAGTTGCGCGGCCACGCGAGCCGGGTGGAGGTGCTGCTCGCCGAGGCGCGGGCGGTGCTGCCCGCTGCCTCCCCCGAGCGCGCCCACCTGCTGCGGGTGGTCGCGAAGCTGGCCGCCGCCTGCCCGCAGGTGGCCGCGGAGTGGGAGCGGCTGCCGCCGGACGCCCTGCCCCCGGGCACGCTGCCGCTGACCGCCGCCCATGTCGCGGCCCTGGACATCGCGGCCCGCCGGATTCCGCTGCGGGCCGCGGGCACGCTGCTGCGGCTGCTCGACGGCTGCCCGGGCCCGGCCGCCGCCGAGGTCAGGGCCGCGGCCGGGCAGCAGTTCACCCGGTGGGCCGACGCGCTGGCCGCCGGCCACGACCCGGTGTGGGTGCCAGTCGAGCAGCAGGTACGGCTCCAGGCCGCGGCGGTGCTGGCGGCCTTCCGACTGGCCGTCGCCGGGGAGTGACGGGACCGCGAAGGCCGGGGCCCCGGGGGAGCCGCCCTCGGTCAGACGGTGACCGCGCCCAGCTCCGCCGCCACCAGCTCCGCGAGCTGTACGGCGTTGAGCGCGGCGCCCTTGCGAAGGTTGTCGTTGGACACGAACAGCGCCAGGCCGTTGTCCACCGTCTCGTCGCGGCGGATGCGGCCCACGTACGACGGGTCCTTGCCCGCGGCCTGGAGCGGGGTGGGGATCTCCGAGACCTCCACGCCCGGCGCCGCGGCGAGGATCTCGTAGGCGCGCTCCACGCTGAGCGGGCGGGCGAAGCGGGCGTTGATCTGGAGGGAGTGGCCGGAGAAGACCGGGACCCGTACGCAGGTGCCGGACACCTTCAGCTCGGGGATCTCCAGGATTTTGCGGGACTCGTTGCGGAGCTTCTGCTCCTCGTCGGTCTCGAAGCTGCCGTCGTCCACGAGGTTCCCCGCGAGCGGCACCACGTTGTACGCGATGGGCCGCTGGTAGACCGCCGGGTCGGGGTAGGCGACGGCCGACCCGTCGAAGGCCAGGCGGTCGGCCTGCGCGGTGACCTGCTGCGCCTGGCCGTGGAGCTCGGCGACGCCCGCCAGGCCGGAGCCGGAGACGGCCTGGTAGGTGGCCACGACCAGCGAGACGAGCCCGGCCTCGTCGTGCAGCGGGCGCAGGACCGGCATGGCGGCCATGGTGGTGCAGTTGGGGTTGGCGACGATGCCCTTGGGTCGGTCGGCGAGCGCGTGCGGGTTGACCTCGGAGACGACCAGCGGGACGTCGGGGTCGCGGCGCCACGCGGAGGAGTTGTCGATCACGACGGCGCCCTGGGCGGCGACCTTCTCGGCGAGCGCGCGGGAGGTGCCGCCCCCGGCGGAGAAGATCACGATGTCCAGGCCGGTGTAGTCGGCGGTCGCGGCGTCCTCGACGGTGACGGTCGCGCCGTCCGCGCCGCCCTCCCAGGGCAGGGCGCGGCCCGCGGAGCGCGCCGACGCGAACAGGCGCAGCTGCGTCACCGGGAACTTCCGCTCGGCCAGCACCTTGCGGACGACCCCGCCGACCTGTCCGGTGGCTCCGACGATTCCGATCCTCATTGCGGTATCTCTCCGATCATGCCTGTCTGGGGGTGCCCGTCCGTTTCGAGTATCCCCGGGCCGGGAGCGGGGCGCCCGGGGATTTCAGCGGGCGAGACGGCCGGGGGCGGGTGGGCCCGCGGCCGCGGGTCGCGGGTCGGCGTCCGCCGCGGCGGCGAGGGCCGCGAGCGCGGCGGCCGTCGCGGTCGGGCCCGCCGGGAGCAGCGGGAGCCGGACGTCCGGGGTCGGGATGCGGCCCTGGGCGTGCAGGACCGCCTTCACGACGGCCGGGTTCGGCTCGCTGAAGACGGCGGCGGCCAGGGCGGACAGCCGGCGCCCGCGCGCGTACGTACCGGCGCCGCCCGCCGCGGCGAGGGCCGCCCACTCCCCCGTCGCCAGGTGGGCCGAGGCCAGTACCGCGCCGTGCGCGCCGAGCGCCAGCAGCGCGGGGGCCAAAGCGTCGTCCCCGGCCAGCACCTCGAAGTCCGGGGGCGCCGCCGCCAGGAGCGCGACGGTCTCCGCGGTGACGTCCCCCGTCGCGTACTTCACGCCCGCCACCCCGGGGACGCCCGCGAGGGCGGCCAGCGCGGCGGCGGACAGGGGCTGCCCGGTGCGGTGGGGCACGTGGTAGACCAGCACCGGCAACGGGCTCGCGGCGGCCACCTCGCGGAAGTGGGCGAGCACCCCCGCTTCGCCCGGCCGGGTGAACGACGGGACCGTGGCCAGCACCGCGTCCGGCGGCTCCGGCAGGGCGGCGAGGGCCGCGGCCTCACGCGCGGCGCGCCGGGTGGAGCCGGCGCCGCCCACCCCCACGGTCCAGCGGGCGCCGTGCGCGCGGCAGACCCGGCCGACCACGGCGGTGACTGCGGCCCGCTCGTCCGGCTCCAGCGCGGCCGCCTCCGCGGTGGTGCCCAGCGCCACCAGCCCGCCGGCGCCCTCGTCCAGCACCTCGTGCCCGAGGCGCTCCAGCGCGGCGAGGTCGACCCGCCCGTCCGGCCCGAACGGCGTGATCAGCGGTACGTGGATCATGCCTGCGAGTGTGCGCCGCCGGGAAGCGGAAGGTCCAGTTAAATGTCGTGCACGGAACTCTTAAGCAGCTCTACGCTGCGTCGCATGTATGAGATCTCCGCCGATCCCGCGCGCCTCGACGTCGCCCGCGTCCACCAGTGGCTGTCCGCCGACTCGTACTGGGCGAAGGGGCGTTCCCTCGACAAGCAGCGGGCCGCGATAGCCCACTCGCTCAACTTCGGGGCGTACCGCGAGGACACCGGCGAACAGCACGCCTACGCCCGGGTCGTGACCGACCTCACGACCTTCGCCTGGCTCTGCGACGTCTACGTCGACCCCGCCGCCCGCGGCAACGGCCTCGGCACCTCCCTCGTCGCCGCCGTCCGCGACCACCTCGCGCCCCTCGGCATACGCCGCATCCTCCTGGCCACCGCCGACGCCCACGGCGTCTACGCCAAGGTCGGCTTCGAACCCCTCGCCGACCCCACCCGCTGGATGTCCCTGGGCCACTGACCCACCCGCCCCGGGCCCGCTCAGCGCCGCGGCAGCGCCCTGGCGGCCTCCTCCAGCCGCTCCATTCCGTGCACGAGCGGGCCCCGGTACCCCGCGCCGAGCCGCCGCCCGTCCTCGCCGACCCGGGCGTATCCGAGGAAGGGCACCCCGGCGGCAGCGGCGGCCCGGGCGTCGGCCGCGGAGTCCCCGATCATGAGGCAGTCCTGCGGGCGCACCGCGAGTGCAGCGCACGCCGCCCGCAGGCAGTGCGGGTCCGGCTTCATCAGCTCCGGGCGGACCGGGTCCCGTCCGAACACCGCGTCGCCGAAGCAGCCGTCGAGGCGGTGCTCCTTGAGGTAGGCGCGCACCGCACCGGGCGCGTTGTTGGTGGTCATCGCGAGCGACCGGCCGCTGTCGGCGACCGCCTGGATGAAGTCGTCGGCATGCGGGGTGCTTTCGGCGCCGAGCGCGGCCAGCTCCTCCTCCTCGGCGAGCAGGAGCTCCAGTTCGGCGGCCAGCTCGGCGCTCGGTGCGGCCCGCAGGATCGCGTGCGGGTCCGAACTGCGCAGCAGGGCCTCGTCGACGACGGGTGCGCCGCGCGCCGCGAGCAGTTCCCGCAGCAGGGTGGCGATGCTCATCGCGGAGCGGGTGTGGAAGAGGCGGCACACCGGCCCGTCGAAGTCGAGCAGCAGGCAGTGCGCACGGGCGAGCAGTTCGGGGACGGAGCGGTCGCGGCGCGGGGCGTCGTGCGGAGAAGTCACCTGACGAGTGTCGGCGGCCGGGCGGCCCGATGCCAGAGCCGTTGCGTTCAGTCCGGCGGCCGGTTCCGGCGCCACCAGTCCGCGAACACCGCCTCCACCTGTTCCGTTGGCGGCGTTTCCGGCAGTCGCAGCGGCTCGCGTGCGGCCGCCAGCACGCGCTGTACGACGGTCGCCGCGCCGCGCAGCCGCACCCGGCCCGCCGCGCTGCCGGGCGGCTCCTGGGTCCGCGCGAGCCGGGCGGTGGCCCGCAGCACGTCGGTGCACAGCGACTGGACCAGCTTGTAGGCGCGGTAGTGCGGCAGGTCCTGCGCGGTGCCCGCCGACCGGCGCGGCCCGACCGCGCGCTGCCACCGCCGGACCATCTCCTGCTCCTGGTCGGCCGGGTAGTCCATGAGGTGCAGATGGGTGGCGAGGTCGTACAACGGGTCGCCGAGCAGGGCGAGTTCCCAGTCGATGGTCCACAGGTCGCCGGCCCGGTCGACGACGAGGTTCCGGCGGTGCAGATCGCCGTGGAGGAGGGTGCGCGGACGGTCGGTGAGCAGCGGTCGGCGCCGCGCGAAGGCGTCGAGCGCGGCGACGGGCACGCCGAGCAGGTCGAGCAGTTCCGCCATCTCCTTCTGGCGGTCCCGGTAGGCGTGCGCCATCGTGAAGTGGGTGAGCGCGCCCAGGAACGCGGTGGCGCCGCCGTGCTCCGGGTAGGCGGCCGGGTCGTGCCGGTCGCAGGCGGCAGCGGGCTGCGGGCCGGCGTGCGCGGCGAGCGCCTCGGCGTCGACTCCGGCGAGGGCGTGGAAGAGCTCCTCGATCTGGTCGAGGTAGCGGCCGGGTACCCGGCCGGGCCGGGCGCCGCGCACCCGGTCAAGGGTGACCCCTTCGATGAAGGCCAGGAAGGCCAACCGCTGTCCGTCAACGGTCTGTTCGACCACCTGCGGGATGCGCGGCGGCGTCCGGCCGTAGCGGGCGCCCCGACCCTGGCGGGCGTGCAGCAGGCGCAGCAGTTCCTCCTCGGAGGGGAACCAGCGCATGTCGTACCAGAGCGCGTCCTGCCGCGGTTCGCGCAGCTTCAGCCAGCGGAAGTCCCCGGCGAGCGGTGAGCTCCGGTCGAGGCGTACGGCGAAGGTCCGGTGGTGGTAGCCCTTGAGGGGCCCCTCCACCCGGTCGGCCCCCACCGCGCCGGCATGGTGGGCGACGCCCTGCGGGGCCGTGGCCGTCGTCGTCACGTTTCTCCTCGCCGCTGGTACGCCCGCGGGTGTGGATCAACGGGCCGCCCGGAAGCGACCACGATAGACCGGCTCAGTCCTCCGCGGTGAGCGGCTCGGCGATGGTGGTCCACACGGAGTCGAACCAGTCCTGCGTCTCCTGGACGAACCGGGACTCGGGCGACGCCGGGTCGGCGGGGTCGCGCCGGTGCGGGAAGAGCGTCGCGCTGATGCCGAGGACGTCGTAGATCTCGCCCTCGCCGCTGCCGTCCTCGAAGGTGACCACCCGCGGCACCAGCCGGTACAGGCCGTGCAGCGCGGTGTCGTGGTTGAGCAGGTAGAGCTTGAACATCGGGGTGGCCGGCAGCGACCGGAACTGCACGTCGAGCCGCAGGTCGAGGCCGATCTCCTCGGCGACCGCCGCGAGGGCGTCGAACGTCGAGCGCAGCGTGACCACATGGCTCCTGATGAGCTGCCGCAGCCGCCGCATCGGACGCGGGTCGTCCGGGTCGGCCACCATCCGCGGGAAGGCCAGCACCGCTTCGGTGCTGGGCAGCAGCACCCGCAACGTGATGGAGGACGGCCGCAACTGGCCCAGCATGACCCGTTGCAGCGGCTGGGAGAGCACGCTGTTGAGGGTCTCCGTGGTGAGGGAGAACGTGTCGATCACCACGTCCTGCTGCTCGAAGGCGGCCGCCGTGTGCGCGGCGAGGGCGGCCAGCGCGCGCTCCGGCTCCTTGGTGCCCGCGGTCCGGCCGCGGGCCTGCCGGGGCAGCACCTCGGCGGACCGGCCGCGCTGGTTGTCGATGTAGCCCTCCCGGCGCAGCTCGGTCAGCGCCCGCTGCACCGTCGGCCGGGAGACGTCGAACCGCTCTTCCAACTCGGCCTGGGACGGGATGCGTTCACCCACCGGGTAGCGGCCGTCGTCGATCTCGCCGCGCAGCACATCCGCGATGTGCAGGTAGGGCGGCCGGGAGCTGGTGGGCGAGGCCGGTTCATCGGGCACGGGCCAACGTTACAACTTCCCTCCCCCGTCGCACACTTGCCTCAGCCAAGTTTACCGATCTCGCCCCCGCGGGCACATCAAAGACAAGAAAGCTCACTCAACTTCCTTCGATAATGGTCAAGTTGGACAGTTGAATGACCTCACTCCGTCTCAGAGCTGGGGAGGTGGGGGCCGTGGTGGTCTGGGGTCTTTGGGGGTTCGTGCTGGAAGAAGTGGTGCAGTGGCGGTACGGCGCCGCGGGGATGCTGGTCGTGGGGCTGGTGACGGTCGGGCACAAGGCGAAGAGCACCGCGTGCACGGCGATCGGGCTGACCGCGCTGGCGCTGCTGCTGGCCCAGTGAGGGACGGAGGGTGCCGGGCGGGTCAGAAGACGTCGGGGCACCAGGGGCGGCGCGGGGTGCGGAAGAGGGTGTCCGCGGTGGAGGCGGCCTGCTCGCGGTGCTCGGTGATCCGGCCGAGCACCGCCAGCCGCACCGCGGACTCGTCGCCGAGGTAGAGGCACGCGAGGTCGGCGGCGGTCAGGGCGAGGTCCGCCGGCGCCGACGTGGGGGTGCAGGTCGCGGCCCCCTTCCCGTCGGTCTCCAGCAGGAAGCGCCCGGCGGCGGGCCCCGCGGCGGTGCCGTCACCGCCGCGCACCTCGTCGCGTACGTCCAGCACCAGCGCGGTCGCCGGGCCCGCGTAGCCGCGGGCGGTGAGCGCGGCCGGGACGTCCAGCAGCCGCAGCCACAGGAAGTCGGCGTACGCCTCGGCCCGGGCCGCACGCGGGTCGCCCAGCAGCAGGGGCATGACGTCGTCGGGCGCGCGGTAGCCGGAGGTGATCCGCGTGATCCAGTCCATCGACAGCAGGAAGCGCCACAGCGCCACCTCGGCGGCCGGGGTGGCCGCCGTCAGGTCCACGACCGTCAGATCCGTCCGCGGCTGCTTGCCCGGCCACGGGTGGTCCTGCACGTCCCACCGCACGAACCCGTCGACCCGGCCGTCCGGGCCGCGGTAGGCCGCGCAGAAGTGCTCCTTCCAGCCGTGCAGCCGCAGTTCGCCGGTGGTCCGCTGCCACCACAGCGGCGGCCGGTCGATCGCCCCGGGGGTGCGCGCCCTGAGCCGGTCGTGCACCGCGGGGCCGAACTCGCCCAACTCGGCGAGCGTCGCCATGTCCACCCGCCCGCCGTCCGCCGGCCCGGCGTACCGCTGGTCGAGCGCGGCCCGCGGCACGTCGACCTCCCAGTTCGCCACCCACGTCGCCGGGCCGAAGCCGAACCGGCCGTAGATCGGGTACTCCGCTGCGATCAGGATCGACACCGCGTCCCCGCGCTCCCTGGCGTCGGCGAGGTCGGCGGCCATCATCCGCGCCGCGAGCCCGCGCCGGCGGTGCGTGGCGGTCACCGC
This sequence comes from Streptomyces sp. CA2R106, assembly GCF_037034245.1. Lineage (NCBI taxonomy): Bacteria > Bacillati > Actinomycetota > Actinomycetes > Kitasatosporales > Streptomycetaceae > Streptomyces > Streptomyces sp. CA2R106. The sequence continues at coordinate 54,037 of NZ_JBAGKC010000023.1, read as the reverse complement.
GACGTTGGTGATCGCCGACGCGGGCACCGCCGCCCCGCCGGGCACCGTCAGCTCCCTGGGCATGCTGCGGAAGGTCGCCACACAGCGGCCGCCGTCGAACGCCCCGCGGGTCCGCGCCAGGTCGATGATCCTGCGGCGGGCCGCGACCTCCTCGGCGTCGGCCGTCGGCGCGATGTGGAAGCCGGTGTACTGCGCCCGCACCCAGTCGGCGACGTCGGACTCTTCGAGAGTGCGGATCTCAGCGGTCATGCCCGGCACGATAGGCGGGCGGGCCCCGGCCCCGCACACGGTTATCGGTCCGGGCGGCCCCGCGGCGGACAGGGCCGGTCAGTCCTCCGCGAGCAGGTCCTCCACCCGCGCCTCGCCCGCCCGGTAGCGGCGCGTGATCTCCGCCGAGCAGCCGTCCACCGTCTGCTGGAGCGCGTGCCGCCGCCGCGACACCTGCTGCTCGCGACCGGCCAACCGGGCCATCCCCGCGTCCAGTTCGGCGTCCGTACGGGCGTCGAGGTCGGACAGCTCCACCTCGGAGAGCATCTCCTCGGCGAGCAGCCGCACCCGCTCGGTCAGCGGGGTGCCCAGCGTGACGTGCCGGGCCGAGGAGCGCCCCGGCGACGGCCCGTCGGTGAGGATCTCCGGGAGCCGGTCCACGACGGGTGCGTCGGCCGGCCCGGCCGGGGCCTGCGTGCCGCCGTGCGTCCCCTGCACGCCCGGCGCTCCGGCCTCCTCGGCCACCGCCTCGGCGGCGTCCGCGCCACCGCGCCGGGCCCGTTCGGCCCGCAGGATGTCGATCCGCCCGTGCAGCATGCGCCGCAGGTACGACAGGTCGGCCTCCTCCCGCTGCGCCTCGCGGCGCAGGGCGCGCAGCGCGACCAGGTCCAGCGCAACCAGGTCCAGCGCGCCCAGGTCCGGCGCGGGTGAACCGGTAAGGCCCCCGGACAGCGGGCCCAGGTCCACCAGGGGACCGGCCGGCGCGTCGGCGACCGGACCGCGTGGCGCGGGCGGCCGTAGCGGACCCGTGGCGTCGGCCTTCAGCATGGGTTGGCCCTTCCTGCTGTGCGATCCGCCGGGGAACCGGCGGCCCTCGGTACGGCGCCGCCGTGCGCCGCGCGCGGCACCGGGTGCACGGTGCCGGGCGTGTGTCCCGCGCCGGTTCTGGTCATCCCTGTCGTCCCCTCCGGGCGTGCCGCACGCCCCTCCCGGCTTCGATGCTGCCACCTGCCGTCGGCGGCCCGCAGCGACTCTGCACCCGAACGGCCGTCACAACAGTTGTGCGACCCCGCCGACCGGGCGAACGCCGCTCCCCTCGATCGGCCGCCCTCACCCGTGTGGGGTACGGCCGCCGGGACCCGCGACAATAGGGCCATGCGAGCGGTGGCCCAGCGGGTGAGCGAAGCGAAGGTCGTCGTCGACGGGGAGACCGTCGGCGCCATCCAGGGACCGGGACTGTGCGTCCTGGTCGGTGTGACGCACGACGACACGAAGGAGAAGGCCGCGGCGCTGGCCCGCAAGTTGTGGAGCCTGCGCATCCTGCCCGAGGAGCGGTCGTGCTCCGACATCGACGCCCCGCTCCTCGTGGTGAGCCAGTTCACGCTTTACGGTGACGCCCGGAAGGGTCGCCGGCCCACGTGGAACGCCGCGGCGCCCGGCCCGATCGCCGAGCCGCTCGTCGACGAGGTGGTCGCGCAACTGCGCGGGCTCGGCGCGACCGTCGCCACCGGGGTCTTCGGCGCCGACATGAAGGTGTCCATGACCAACGACGGGCCCTTCACCCTCGTCGTCGACATCTGACCGGCGACGGGGGCGCGGTGCCGGCCGCGGGGCCCGGCACCGCGCCCCCGTCGCAGGTCACGCGGGCGCTACGGCGCGACCACGGTCTCCTGCGCCGCCGCGGTGTTCTCCCCCGCGATCAGCGTCGCGTGCTCCGGGGTGTTCCGCTTCACCAGCGCGAGGGCGATCGGCCCCAGCTCCCAGTGCCGGGCGGAGGAGGTGACGAAGCCGATCGCGCGGGCCTCCCCCGGCCCGGCGCCGTCGGCCGCGACGCGGACCGGGTCGCCGTGGGCGGGCAGCCGCACCTCGCTGCCGTCGAGGTGGAGGAAGACGAGCCGGCGCGGCGGCCGCCCGAGGTTGTGCACCCGCGCCACCGTCTCCTGCCCGCGGTAGCACCCCTTGCTCAGGTGCACCGCGCTGTCCAGCCAGCCCAGCTCGTGCGGGATCGTCCGGTGGTCGGTCTCCAGGCCCAGCCGCGGCCGGTGCGCCTCGATCCGCAGCGCCTCGTGGGCGAGCACGCCCACCGCCGGGCCCGCCGTGGCCGCGAAGTCCGCCAGTTCGGCGCGCGGCACGAACACGTCCCGGCCGTACGGCGTCTCGCGCACCGCCCACCCGGCGGGCACCTGGGTGATCGAGCCGGCGGGCAGGTACACCACCGCGTACTGCTCCCCCGCGTCGGCGACCTCGACCCGGTAGAAGAACTTCATGCTCTCCAGGTACGCCAGCAGCGCGCCCTGGGTGCCGGGCTCGACGTGCAGCCAGGTGGTGGTGCCGTCGTCGACCAGGTACAGGGCGTGCTCGATGTGGCCGTGCGCGGACAGGATCAGTGCCTCGGTGGCCTGCTGCGGCGGCAGTTGCTCGACGTGCTGGGTGAGGAGCAGGTGCAGCCAGGAAAGCCGGTCCTCGCCGCTGACGGTGACGACGCCGCGGTGCGACAGGTCCACGAAGCCGGTGCCGTCCGCGAGCGCGCGCTGCTCGCGGAAGAGGTCGCCGTAGTGGGCGGCGACGCCCTCGTCAGGGCCTTCTGCGGGGACGGCGCCGGGAAGCGACAGCAAAGGGCTCTTGTTCATGCGACCCAGCGTACGGCGGCGCGCCTCAGGCGTTCCCCGCGGCTCCTGCCGCTCCTGCCGCTCCCGCGGCGCCGGTGGCCTCCGCGTGCCCGGCCGCCTTGCGCGCGCACTCCTGGCAGCGCCCGAAGATCGCGAAGTGCTTCATGTCCGTCTCGAAGCCGAACTTCTCGCGCAGCTCGTCCTTGAGCGGGGCCGCGACGCTCACGTCCGCCTCGGTCACCCGGTCGCAGTCCCGGCAGACCAGGTGCATGTGGTCGTACCGGTCGGCGAGGTGGTAGGTGGGGGCGCCGTGGCCGAGGTGGGCGTGGTTGACCAGGCCCAGCTCCTCCAGCAGCTCCAGGGTGCGGTAGACCGTGGAGATGTTGACGCCGGACGCGGTCTTGCGCACCTCGCACAGGATGCCGTCGGGCGTCGCGTGGCCCAGGGCGTCGACCGCCTCCAGCACAAGCTCGCGCTGCGGGGTCAGCCGGTACCCGCGCTGCCGCAGATCGCTCTTCCAGTCGGTGCTCGCCACGCGCCCCAGTGTAGGTACGCCTACTTGAAGAAGGCGATCCCGTCGTCCGGAAGGTCCTTCAGGTCGGCGACCCACTCCTTGGGGTCCACCACCTTCTTCAGGTGCGCCGACATGTACGCGCGCAGCGGCACCGCGGGCGTGGCCTTCTCGCCCACCCACATCAGGTCGCCGTTGACGTACCCGTACAGCCGCTTGCCGCCGCTGTACTCCGGGGCGACCGGCAGCCGCGCCACCGCGTCCGTGACCAGGTCGATCTGCGGCTTGCCCTCGGCCAGCTCACCGGTCCAGATCTCCACCACGCCCTCGTCGCGGGTGGTGGTCACGTCCACCTTGCGCTCGGCGTCGATCCGCCAGTAGCCCGTCTCGGACTCCAGCGGCCTGACCTTGCGGCCCTCCTCGTCCAGCACCCAGGTGTGCGAGGTGTACTCCAGGAACGGCCGGCCGTCGTGGGTGAAGGCGACCTCCTGCCCGAAGTTGCACTTCTCGGCGCCGGGGAAGTCGTGCACGCCCGCTCCGGTCCAGCGGCCCAGCAGGAAGGCCAGCGGGACCAGGGTCGGGTGCAGGTCGGAGGGGATCTCGATCATGTCAGCGCTGGCCCTGGTACAGCTTCTTCACCGAGTAGATCGCGAAGGCGGCGACGCCCACGCAGACCAGGACGAGCAGAGCGTCGAAGTAGTACTGGATTTCCACGGACAGGCTCCTCGGCGGCAGACAGTACGGGCCGGCACGCGGCTGCGGCACGGCCCGTACGCAAGTCTAGTGCGCGCCCTTCCCCCGCCCGCGCCCAGGCCACGCCCGGTGCGGCCTCAGCCCAGCAGCTGGGCCTGGAGCCGGACCGTCTGCCGGAAGGGCACCTCCGGCAGCGCGCCCTTGCGGGTCTGCACCACCAGCGCGTACGTGTCGCCCGCGCCGAGGATCGCCGTACGGGTCGACACTCCCCCGTGCGCGCCCGCCTTGGCCTGGGCGTACACCGTCTCGGCGCTCGGGATCGACTTCGACTGCACCGTGCCGTCGTCCACGGCGTCGCGGGCGCCCCGGACCGGGACCCCGGCCAACTGGGCGTAGTGGGAGTTGCGGTGGCCCGCGGTGAGGAACTGCACGAGGTAGATCTCGGTCCTGGTGCCGTCGGGCATGGTCCAGGCGCGGGCGGCGATGTGCCGCAGCGCGTCGTCCTGCAGTTCCAGGCGCGTGTCCCGCGCGGTGTCCGGGAACTCGAAGTCGTACCGCTTCAGGTAGTCCGCGGACGGCAGCCACCCCTTCGTCCCGGGGAAGGAGCGGTCCGCCACGGCCTGCTCGGGCAGCGGCAGCAGCAGCGACCGCAGGTCGGCGTAGTGCACGCCGGCGGGGTTGGCCGCCGCGTCCAGCGGCCGGGGGCGGCCCGCGGGCAGCTTCGGCAGGGCGACCGGCGGATAGGTCCACCGGCCGTCGCCAGGTGTTTTGAGCCCGGGGATCTTCGTCCGCTCCGGCTGCGCCACCGCGTACGTCGCCGCGCCGCCGAACGCCGCGAAGACCAGGACGGCCGCGGTCCAGCGCGCCGCGGCCCGCAGCCTGCGCCGCGGCGGGCGGGCCGGGCCCTCCGCCGGAGCGGCGGCCTCGGGGGCGGGGCCGGGTGCAGGGTCGGGTTCGGGGGCCGGGTCGTGCGTCACGCCGGGCGCCGCCTCCTCGGTGGTCTCGGGTACGGCGGTCTCGGGTACGGCGGTGTCGGGTACGTCGGTCACGGCGGGCCCCGTGGTCTCAGGTGTCGTCTCGGTCATCAGATCGTCGTCCCCGGGTCCTTGATCCGGTCGAGCTGGCGGCGCAGCAGGTCGGCCGCCGCGGACTTCGCCAGCGGCCGCGTGCCGTCGGCCGACATCGTCACCATCAGGTCGCCTTCGGTGGCCTGGCAGGTCATGCCGTCGAGCTTCTCGTCCTTGTCGATGGGCGGCAGGACGCAGGTGGCCTTCGGGTAGCCCTTCACCTTCGGGCCGGTCCGGAAGACGCCCAGGGCCTTGGTGAAGGCGGTGAAGTACTCCGTCTGGGCCTTCGCCGCCTCCTTGTTCTTCATCTGCACGATCCGGATCTGGACCTCCAGGTCGCCACCGTCCTCGAGGTAGGTCCGCATCCCGGCGGACTCGATGTGGAGGGCGTCGACGGCTTCGTCCAGTTCCTTGCGCTCCTTCGCGGACAGGTCCTGGGAGTCGCCCCTGACCAGTTGCCGCGCCTGCTCGGCGCCGAGCGCGACATCGTTGCCGTACCCCTCGACGTCGGGGCCGGGCCGGTAGCCGGTGGGGACCGGGAGAAGAAGCAGGCGCGGGCTGCCGTAGTGGCTGCCGCCGGACCTCGCGCCGAACGCCTTGGTGGCGGTGGGCGCCGGCGAGGACCACGGGGTGGCGGCGGGCTTCGCGGCCACGGTGCCCTGCCCGCCGTGCAGCACCGCGTACCCGAGGCCGCCGCAGGCCGCGACCGCGACGAGTGCGGCAGCGACTGCCAGCGCGGGGACCCGCCGGGACCGCACGGGGGCGGGCTCGGACGCCGGCTCGGCAGCGGGCGCGGCGGCCGCCTCGGACGCAGGCTCGGCGTCCGGCTCGGCCGGTTGCTCCGACGCAGCCGGTTCGACCGGCTCGGCCGACTCAGGGGAAGGAGAAGGGTTCTCGTCGCTCACAACCGCTCCAACTGCTTCTCGAGGAAGGACCGGACGGTCCCGTACTTCACCGGGTGGAGCGCGTCGACGAAGACCTCGACGTAGACATTGCCCTTCCGCGCGATGCCGCGCCCGCCGTACGACGGCAGGTAACCGGAGTCCTGCCGGGCCTTGCCCGAGCCCCAGACCGTGCCGCTCAGGACGTCCGTGAGGTCGTGCGCGGTACCGGCCCCGGGCATCGAGTCGTCGATCTCCTGCTGTGCGTCGAAGAACTGCTGGGCGTCGGCGGCGGTCTGGTCGCGGAACTGGACGAGGCGCACCTCGTAGTACGTGTCGTGCTTGTCGGTCCAGTCCGCCACGGCGGCGCGCTGGAAGCCGTCGAGGGCGAGCTGGGGGAAGATGACGTCCGGCCCGCGGAAGTCCTCGGCGTAGTCCGCCAGAGGCAACCAGTCCCGCTCCTGCTCCTCGGCGCCCTTCGGGGTGGGCACGAGGAGCTTGCGCAGGTCGCCCTGGTAGAGCAGGCCGCCGTCCTGAGCGGCCGTCAGCTTCGGCGCCGCCGGGCCGGCCCCCTTCGGCTGGGCCAGGACCGGGCCGCTGAGCGGTGGCAGCGGCGTCGGCGGGCGATCCTGCTGGATGCGGTAGCCGAGGCCGCCGCCCGCGAGCACGCCCAGCACGGCGGCGGCCGCGATCAGCAGCGTGGTCCGCCCGCGCCGACGCGGCTTGTCCGGCGGCGGGTCCTGCGGGAGTTCGGGTACGGCTGCGGGCTCCGCGGCCGGCTCGGCCGACTGCTCGGCGACGGGCTCGGCCGCCTCCCTTGAGCCGGGCTCGGTGATCTGCTCGGTGGTCTGCTCCGAAAGGGGCTCCGGAGCTGCTTGCTGAACCTGCTCGGGGACCGGGACAGGGTCCGGTTCCGGGACAGGGGTGTCATGGGACAAGGACACTCCACGAGAGGGGATGAGCGGGTTAGTGACCCGTCCGCAGCCGCTGGTGCTGCGCGTCAAGGAGGTGCTGGAGGAGCGCGCGGGAGGGTGCCCGCCCGCCGGTCACGGAGATCGTGATGTGCACGTCGCCCTGGTAGGAGGTGGCGAGCAGGGTGTTGGCGGACTCGGCCGAGCCGGACGACAGGTCGTACCCGCGCGCCGGGTAACCGCCTTGCAGCGGAAGGGTGGTGGCCTGGTAGCCGGACGCCGCGTAGTACGCCGCTGCCTGGTCGCTGCCGCGGAGCCGGACCAGTTCGACGGTCACCTCGGTGACGCCGTCGGCGGTCAGGTACGTACGGGTCGCGGCGGCGCGGAAGCCGTACGTGGACAGGGCGCGCGCGGCTTTGTCCTGGTCGGCGGCGGCCGCGGCGACGTCGGCCGCGGTGTCCGCGCTGCCCGCCGGGTCGCCGTAGACGTCGGCGCCGCCGGGCGGTGGGATCAGGAAGTAGCGCAGGTCACCGCTGTGCACGCCGTTGGACACCGCTCCGGTGGGCGCTGTGCCGGCGGCGGCGGAGGCCGTGGGCGCCGCCGATGGGGAAGCCGACGCCGAATCCGAAGAGTCCGCGGTGGAAGCCGTACTCGTGGCCGTCGTCGTCGCCTTCGGCAGCACGGCGGCGTCCGAGCCGCCCGGCGACGAGCCGAACGCGAACACCGCGCCGGCCGTCACGGCCGCCAGCGCGACCACTCCGGTCACGGCGGCGGCGAGCCCGCCCCGACGGCCCGCGCCGTCCCTGAATCCCACCCTCAAGCCCCCCCGGGCACATATGCGTCCGCGCCCAGCAGATCCGCGCGGACCTGCTTTATATCACCGCTTAGGGTGCTCGTATGACGAATAAAGTCGTGATCAAGGTGACGGCCGGTGCGGACGCGCCCGAGCGGTGCTCGCAGGCGTTCACCGTGGCCGCGGTCGCGGTGGCCAGCGGGGTGGACGTGTCGCTCTGGCTGACCGGCGAGTCCGCGTGGTTCGCCCTGCCGGGCCGGGCCGCGGAGTTCGAACTCCCGCACTCCGCGCCGCTGCCCGACCTGCTCGACGCGCTGCTGGCCGGCGGCCAGGTCACGCTGTGCACGCAGTGCGCGGCCCGCCGCGACATCACCGAGCGCGACGTCATCGACGGTGTACGGATCGCCGGTGCGCAGGTCTTCGTCAGCGAGATCACCAAGGACGGCGTCCAGGCGCTCGTCTACTGATCCGGTGCTCCGGCGCCGCTGCCGGGCGGCGTTGTCAGACCCCCGGGCTACGGTGCGGGCATGACGGAATTCGTACTCGTGCCGGGCGCCTGGCTCGGTTCTTCGGTGTGGGACAAGGTCGCGGAGCGGCTGCGGGCGGCGGGCTGCGGCGCCCATCCGGTGACGCTCTCCGGGGTCGCCGAGCGCCGCGGTGAGGGGCCCGCCGGAGCGCAGGCCCACGTCCGTGACGTCGTCGACGCGGTCGAGAAGGCCGGGCTGCGGGACGTGGTGCTGGTCGGGCACAGCTACTCGGGCATCCCGGTCGGCCAGGCGGCGGGCCTGATCGGGGACCGCCTGGCGCGGGTGGTCTACGTGGACGCGAGTGTGCCGGTGGACGGCGGGTCGTTCGTGACGAGCTTCCCCGGTGCCGACGAGGTGGCGGAGGCCGTCGCGGCGAACGCCGGGTGGTGGGCGCCGCCGGGCCCCGAGGAGTTCGACGGCCAGGGGCTCGATCCCGAGCAGATCGCCCGGCTGCTGGCGGGCGCCACGCCCCACCCGGGCGCGAGCCTCACCGAACCGGCGGCCCTGGCCCGCCCGCTGGAGAGCATGCCGACGACCTATGTGAAGTGCCTGCTGGACTGGCCGGAGCCGACCGGCGCCGCCGCGGAACTGCTCGCCGCGGACTGCTGGGAGCTGGTCGAGATGGACACCGGGCACTGGCCGATGTTCTCCCGGCCGGACGAGCTGGCGCGGGTGCTGCTCACCGCGGCCGGCCACACGGGCTGAGCGGCGGCCCGCCGACACGCCGGACGGGGGGTGCGGCGGGCCCCAGCAGCCCCGGGGCCAGGTCCGGAAGGCGGTCCGCGGACCGGTCCCGACGGGTGCCATTCGGGGGTCCCGGTCGTACGGTTGAAGTGTGTACGCGCGACGTCGTCACTGGTACTTCGCCATGATGGGCACTTGCGTGGTGCTCTTCGTCCTGGCGTGGTCGGTCGTGCGCCTGTGGTCGGTCCAGGCGGCGATCGGAATGTGCCTGTTCGCGATGTTCATCCCGCCGGTCGCGGCGATCGTCGCGAACCGGAAGGGCCCGGAGGACCGGTGGTGGGACGAGAAGGACGGCCCCGGTCCGAAGAAGGCGGAACGCAAGGCCGAGGAGGCCGCCCCGGAGCCGGAACGGCGCAAGCGCGGAAGTTGCGGCGACCCGCAGTCGGACGCCTGGTGGGCGGAGTTGGACGAGCCCAACCGCAGGCACCGCCGCGACTGAACCTTCCTCGGCGCCCACCGCGCCACGGCCGCACCCCGACATACGGACGGCGCTCTGGCATACGGACGGGCCGCACCCCCTTGCGCGGGGTGCGGCCCGTCCGGCTCTCGGTGAGACCGGGCCGTGCGCGGCGCCGGCCTCAGACGGCGATGGCGACCTCTGCCGCGGCGCCCTGCTGGGCCACCACCGTGCGGTCGACCGTGGCGCCCGGCACGAGGGCGCGCAGGGTCCAGGTGCCGGGGGCGGCGAAGAAGCGGAACTGCCCGGTGGCCGAGGTCGGCACCTCCGCAGTGAACTCGCCGCCGCCGTCCAGCAGCCGGACGTAACCGCTGACCGGCTCGCCGTCGCGGGTGACGGACCCCTGGATGATCGTCTCGTTCGCCACGTCAACTCCTGCCAGGTCCGGGCCGCCGGCCTTCGCTCCACACATAAGGTTCAGTCCTCGCCTTGTCGGGTCGGGTCAGTTCGAGCCGAGCTCGATCGGCACCCCGACCAGGGAGCCGTACTCGGTCCAGGAGCCGTCGTAGTTCTTCACGTTGTCCACGCCGAGGAGCTCGTGCAGCACGAACCAGGTGAGCGCGGAGCGCTCGCCGATCCGGCAGTAGGCGATGGTGTCCTTGGCGAGGTCGACCTGCTCGTCGGCGTAGAGCTCCTTCAGCTCGTCGTCCGACTTGAAGGTGCCGTCGTCGTTGGCGTTCTTCGACCACGGGATGTTGCGGGCGCTCGGCACGTGGCCGGGGCGCTGCGACTGCTCCTGCGGCAGGTGCGCGGGGGCGAGCAGCTTGCCGGAGAACTCGTCGGGCGAGCGCACGTCGACCAGGTTCTGGGCGCCGATCGCGGCCACCACGTCGTCGCGGAAGGCGCGGATCGAGGTGTCCTGGGCCTTGGCCTTGTACTCGGTGGCGGCGCGGGTGGGGACCTCGCTGACCAGCTCGCGGGCGTCCAGCTCCCACTTCTTGCGGCCGCCGTCGAGCAGCTTGACCGCGTCGTGGCCGTAGAGCTTGAAGTACCAGTAGGCGTAGGACGCGAACCAGTTGTTGTTGCCGCCGTAGAGCACCACGGTGTCGTCGTTGGCGATGCCCTTGGCCGACAGCAGCGCCTCGAAGCCGGCCTGGTCGACGAAGTCGCGGCGGACCGGGTCCTGGAGGTCGGTCTTCCAGTCGATGCGGACCGCGTTCTTGATGTGGTTCTTCTCGTAGGCGGACGTGTCCTCGTCCACCTCGACGATGACCACCTTGGGGTCGTCGATGTGGGCCTCGACCCAGTCGGCGTCCACCAGGACGTCACTGCGGCTCATGCTGATCTCCTCCGGGGCAGTACGGAATGTGCGGTGGCGCGGTCGGGTGCGTCGCGGCGCGCGGGCACGCCGGGGTGCCTTGCGGCAGGTGGGGAGGGCGGGCGGCCGCTCGCACCGGGCCGGGACGGCCGCGGCGGCGCGGCGGGAGGGCGCCCTCAGGAAAGTCGACAGAGCATGGCGGCAACGCGGCACAGGTCCACTGCCCGCCGCTTCGTGAGGTCCGCCTGTCGCTTCATGAGTCCCGATCGTAGGGAAATGAACCGTGAAGTGTCACCGGTGTATCGGATGGCGAGACGAGATGGTCCGCATGGCGATACGCTTACCGGCCGCCACCCGCACGTTACCCCTCCCGTGGCCCTCCCAAACGGCCGCCGGCCGACCGCGGTGGACCCGGCGCCGGAAGCGGTGGACGCCGATGTCTCAGCCCGCGAGAACGACGCTCTTCCCGCCGAACGTGACGGTGATGCCGTCCGGACCGGTGCGGACCGTGCTCAGCCCCAGCCCCGTCGGCAGGTGGGTCAGCTCCGGGGTGAAGTCGATCTGGTCGCGCAGCTTCTCCTCCAGGCCGAGCGCGGTGAACGCCTTGGGCAGCCCCTCGGCGTGCAGCCGGATCGTGTTGGGGGCGGCGCCGGAGGACGCGCTCACCACGCTGACCTTGCTGAGCACGCTGAGGTGGGTGCCGAGGTAGGAGCCGGTGATCCGGACGGTGTCCGTGGCGCCGCCGCCCGGGTAGGAGACGGCGATCCCGGCGGGCGCGGCCTTCGTCAGCTCGGCGTAGTCGATCCGCGCGGTGCCGGTGGCCCGGTCCGCGGTGGCCCGGCTGTAGCCGTTGGAGAGCTTCACGTCGTACAGGTCGGCGTGGAAGTCCTCGACCTGGACGCTCCGGCCGCCGCTGGTCGCCGCGACGCCGTCGGCGCTGACCGTCACGTGGTCCAGCTTGCGGGAGAGGGCCTGGGTGAGGAACGGGAAGCCCTTGATCCCCACCTTCGGCTTCTCGGTCAGGCCCTCGGAGGACTGGGCCTGCTGGGCGGCCTTGTTCTGGGCCACGTACACGGCAACCCGGTCCAGCCCGACGAAGACCACGCCCAGGACCAGGACGACGATCAGGGTTATTCGCGCCGCGCGCATGGGTTCTCCCCGGCTGTTGACCGTTCTACCGTTCGACTCGCTCGCAACGCCTGACGGGCGGCGGGGCCCGAACGGTTCCCGCCGGGCAGGTCATTTATCTCACCGGAACGATCAGGACAGGGCGGCGCCCAGCACGTAGACCACCGGGGCGGCGGCGGTCAGCGGCAGCGCGACGCCCGCGGTGAAGTGCACGAACCGGGACGGCCAGTCGTAGCTGGCCACCCGCAGGCCGATCAGCGCGCAGGCGCCGGCGGCGGCGCCGAGCAGCACCGCGTGGCCGCTGCCGAAGCCCGTGGCCGGCCCGGTGAGCGCGCCGGTGGCGGCGGCCACCACGAGCGCGGCGGCCAGCGACACCGGCTCGCCGCCCGGCAGCCGCAGCGCGCGCACCAACGTGGCGGCGGCCACCGCGACGGTGCCGGCCATGACCGGGTCGGTGCCCGCGTGCGAGGTGGCGGTCAGCAGGTAGCCGCCCGCGACCACGGTGAGCAGGGTGGACGCGGAGGTCGCGGTGAGCGACGCGAGGCGTTCGTCGGCCGAGCCGTGGTGGCGCAGTTGGAGGACCAGGACGAACAGCAGCCACACCCCGAGGGTGCCCAGCAGCGCGACCGGGCCGTGGCCGCCGCTGACCGCGAGCACCGCGATGTCCACGGTGACACCGGACAGGAACGCCAGCACGATGCCCTGCCGGGCCGGCCACATGCCGTTGAGCCGGAACCAGCCCGCCGCGGTCACCGCCTGGAGCAGCACCAGCAGCACCGCGAGGGCGGGCTTGCCGACGGCCGCCCCGCCCGCGAGCAGCAGGCCGAGGGCCGCGGTCAGCCCGGCGGGCTGGATGCCGGGCGGGATGATCGGCGAGCCGGTCCGGTGCGCCGGCGCGGCCGGTTCGGCCTCGACGACGGGCAGCGCGGCGGTGCGCTCCAGTTCGGGTTCCGCGTCGGCGTCAGGGCCGGCAACGGGGCCGGGGCCGGCCGGCGCGGCGGCGTACCCGGCCTGCGGGGAGCCCGCCTGCTGGTATCCGGCCTGCTGGTATCCAGCCGCCGCGTATCCGGCGTCCTGCGCGTACCCGGCGGGCACGTCCGGCGCGTGGCGCGGGGCCGGCGCGGGCTTGCGCCCGCCCGCCGGGCCGTAGTCGGCGTCCTGGCCGGGCGCGTATCCGGGGGCGCCGTCGGGCGTGGTGCCCCAGGCGGGCGCGGCGGCGGGGGCCGCCGCCCAGGGGTCGGCGGCGGGTTGCCCGGAATGCACCTGGCCGCTGATGACCTGCCCCTCCCACACCCCGCCGGGTTCGGCCGCCCCGGGTTGCGCGCCCGGCGGCGGCTGCGCGGCCATGGGCTCGGGTACGTAGGCCCCGCCCGGACCTGCGGCCGGACCCGCGGCCGCGCCGTAGGGGGCGCCGCCGTACGGCAGCCCGCCCTGGCCGTGGCCGCTGCCGGTCGGCGCGTATCCGCCGGGGACGTGCCCGCCGGCACCGTAGGCGCCCTGCCCGTATCCCGGCTGCTCGTACCCGGTCTGCTCGTATCCCGGCTGCCCGTACTCGGACTGCCCGTGCCCGGACTGCCCGTGCCCCGGCTGCTCGTAGCCGCCCTGGCCGCCGTACCCCGCCTGCGGGTACGCCTCCTGGGCGGGGCCGCCGCCGGACCAGCCGCCGGGGGCCGGGGGCGGGGCGCCGTACGGCTGCCCGCCCTGGCCGTAGCCGCTGCCAGGCGCGCCGTCGGCCGGGGCGGGCGGGAAGCCGGGCTCGCCGGGCGCGGCAGGGGCGCCGTAGGGCTGGTCGGAACTGTGGAAGTCGCTCATCTCATCCTCCCGCGAACGGCGGAAGGACCTCCACCGTGCCGCCGTCTGGCAGGGGGACCGAGGCGTGGTCGCGGGTGCCCACGGGCGCGCCGTCGACCAGGAAGGAGCAGCGCAGCAGGACCCGGGCGAACTCCGGGTCGGCGGCGTGGCGGGCGCGGGCCGCGGCCAGCGCGTCGGCGAGGGTCGCCGCGCGGTACGGCTCCTCCGCCGTGCCCGCGGCGGACTTAGCCGCCGCCCAGTAGCGGATCGTGCCCGCCGCGGGCGCCGCCGTGTCAGGTCCTGCCATCGCTCCGTCCTCGGGTCAGTGCGTGGTGCGCCTCCATCATGGCGGGTCGGCGTCAGCTCGCGGGAAAGCGGGCGGTCAGCCAGTCGCCGATCCGGTCCAGCAGTTCCGGCGCCGCCGCGTTCTCCGCGTGGCCGAAGCCGGGCTCGATCCACAGCTCCGCGCCGCCGGGCCCGGCCGCCTCGGCGAGCGAGCGGGGGTGGTCGAGCGGGAAGTACGCGTCCCGGTCGCCGTGCACCACCAGCAGCGGCACCGGCGGGATCAGCGGCACCGCCTGCACCGGGGACAGCGGCACCGGGTCCCAGTCGCGGGTGTGGATGCGGGTGCGCAGCCCGTACCGGGAGACCAGCCGCCCCACCGGGCGGGTCACCGCCCAGTGCACCCGCCGCATCGGCGGGGTGCCGCGGTAGTACCAGCGGGCCGGCGAGCTGACCGACACCACCGCGTCCACGCCGAAGAGCGCGGCGTGCCGCAGCACGATCGAACCGCCCATGGAGAACCCGACGGTGGCCACGTCCGGGTAGCCCAGCCGCCGCGCCCAGGCCACCGCCGCCTCCAGGTCGAGCACCTCCCGGTCGCCGACCGTGGAGCGGCCGCCGGAGCCGCCGTGGCCGCGGAAGGAGAGGCTGACCACCCCGCCGTACGACGCGAGCCGCCGTGCCGCGCGGCGCAGCGCGGGCCGGTCCAGGGCGCCGGTGAAGCCGTGCGCGACCACGATCGCGAGGCGGCCGGAACCCGCCGGTGCGGGCAGGTGCTCGGCCTCGATCGGTACGCCGTCCGACGTCAACAGCACCTCCCGGTGGCCACCCGAAGTGATCACCGGAACACACGAAAGGCTGTCACCGCTCTCGGCAGGGCTGTCCATGTGGGCTATTCTTCCCTGGAAGAGGACCTGGGCAATGTCGCCCCCGGGTCCTTTCGTGCTTTCCGGCACTCGATGGCGCCTCGCGGGAAACGAGGAGGGTTCGGTTTTGAGACAGGTCACGGGACGTGTCCCGGCACCGCCCGCCCCACCCGCGGCCGCGCAGCGGGGCCGGACGACGACCTACGGGAGCGCCCGGTGAGTTCTCTCCTGCTTCTGACCAACGCCCTTCAACCCTCGACCGAAGTGCTGCCCGCACTCGGCCTGCTGCTGCACAGCGTGCGCGTGGCGCCCGCCGAGGGCCCGGCTCTGGTCGACACCCCCGGTGCCGACGTGATCCTGATCGACGGCCGGCGGGACCTCCCGCAGGTCCGCAGCCTGTGCCAGCTGCTGCGCTCCACCGGCCCGGGCTGTCCGCTGGTGCTGGTGGTCACCGAGGGCGGCCTCGCCGCCGTCACCGCCGACTGGGGCATCGACGACGTGCTGCTCGACACCGCCGGCCCCGCGGAGGTCGAGGCACGGCTGCGGCTGGCGATGGGCCGCCAGCAGATCGGCAGCGACGACAGCCCGATGGAGATCCGCAACGGCGACCTGTCGGTCGACGAGGCGACGTACAGCGCGAAGCTCAAGGGCCGGGTGCTCGACCTGACCTTCAAGGAGTTCGAGCTGCTGAAGTACCTGGCGCAGCACCCGGGCCGGGTCTTCACCCGCGCCCAGCTCCTCCAGGAGGTGTGGGGCTACGACTACTTCGGCGGGACCCGCACGGTGGACGTGCACGTGCGGCGGCTGCGGGCCAAACTCGGCGTGGAGCACGAGTCGTTGATCGGCACCGTGCGCAATGTCGGCTACCGCTTCGTCACGCCGGAGAAGCCCGAGAAGGGCGAGAAGGGCGACCGGGCGGAGACGGCGGACCGGGCGGACGAGCGGGCCGAGCCGCCCGCCGCCGACCACCGGGTGGACAGCCGCAGTTCGGCTGAGCACACCGTCTGAGACTTTTATATGACGCCACCTTGGACACGCGTAGACTGCGCGACGTGCCCAAGGTGACGCGTGACGATGTGGCCAGGCTGGCAGGGACCTCGACCGCGGTCGTCAGCTACGTCATCAACAACGGACCCCGGCCGGTGGCCCCGGCCACCCGCGAGCGGGTGCTCGCTGCCATCAAACAGCTCGGCTACCGGCCGGACCGGGTCGCGCAGGCGATGGCCAGCCGCCGTACCGACCTGATCGGCCTGATCGTCCCGGACGCGCGCCAGCCGTTCTTCGCGGAGATGGCGCACGCGGTGGAACAGGCCGCGTCCGAGCGCGGCAAGATGGTGCTGGTCGGCAACTCCGACTACCTCGACGAGCGCGAGGTGCACTACCTGCGGGCGTTCCTCGGCATGCGGGTGTCGGGGCTGATCCTGATCAGCCAGGGCCCCAGCGAGAACGCCGCCATAGAGATCGACGCGTGGGACGCCCGGGTGGTGCTGCTGCACGAGCGGCCCGAGGCGATCGACGACATCGCGGTGGTCACCGACGACATCGGGGGCGCGCAGCTGGCCACCCGGCACCTGCTGGAGCACGGCCACGACTACGTCGCGTGCCTGGGCGGCACCGAGGTCACCCCGGAGGTCGGTGACCCGGTCACCGACCACGTGGTGGGCTGGCGGCGGGCCATGGCCGAGGCCGGCAAGAGCACCGAGGGCCGCCTGTTCCAGGCGCCCTACAACCGCTACGACGCCTACCGGGTCGCGCTCGACCTGCTCGCCGGGCCGGACCGGCCGCCGGCGATCTTCTGCGCGACCGACGACCAGGCGATCGGTGTGCTGCGGGCGGCCCGCGAACTGCGCATCGAGGTACCCGGGGAGCTGGCGGTGGCCGGCTTCGACGACGTCAAGGAAGCCGCGCTCGCCGACCCGCCGCTGACCACGGTCGCCTCCGACCGGCAGGCGATGGCCCGCGCCGCGGTGGACGCGGTGCTCGACGACGCGCTGCGGGTGCCCGGCTCGCGCCGCGAGCGGGTCCGGCAGTTCCCGTCCCGGCTGGTCGTGCGGGGTTCGTGCGGCTGCGCCTGAGTGCGGCGCGGGCACCGGCCAACAGCCTCTGCCGCGGCCGGAGTCGGGTTCGTACGGCGGGCCCGGTGAGGGCCGGATAAAGGCCGCGCCACCGGGGCGGCGATCTTCCTTACATCGGGCATACCTACTTCTGCCGGGCTTCTCAGCGTGCACTCAGCAAGCTCTCATGAAGCGGGCTCAGAGTCATAGACATGACCAGCGAGAGCCGCAACGGCGGCGAACCCCAGTACCCGCACGACGCGCAGCTTCCGCTCCAGTCCGACCCGCAGGCGCCGTACAGCGAGCCGCCGACCCACACGGCCCCGCCGGCGCAGCAGCAGTCGTACGCCGGGAGCGGTTACCAGGACCCGTACGCCGGTGGTCAGGACCCGTACACCACCGGGGACGCCGGGCACACCGTGATCCAGGGCTCGGTCGTGCCCGCCTCGGCGCCGGAGACCGCGACCGGCGGCGCCGGCCACTACGGCGGCATCGGGGGCTACCCCCCGCCGCCCGCCTACCAGGCCGGCTACGCGGCCGTGGGTGCCTCGCCGGTGCCGCGCCGGCGCCGCCGGATGAGCCGGCCCTTCGCGCTCGCCGCGGCGGTGGCGCTGGCCGCGGGCGTCGTCGGCGGCGGCGCCGGCGCGCTGATCGGCCACGCCACCGACCACTCGGGCAACAGCGTGGTCTCCGCCGCCGCGGTCAACGCCGCGGCCGTGGACGGCACCGTGTCCGGGGTCTACAAGGCGGTCAACCCCAGCGTCGTGGAGATCACCGCGACCCTCAGCGACGGCACCTCGACCGGCGCGGGCGTCATCATCACCTCCAACGGCCAGATCGTCACCAACAACCACGTGATCTCCGGCGCCCAGAGCATCTCGATCACCTACAGCAACGGCAAGACCGCCTCCGCCTCGGTCGTCGGCGCCGACGCGAAGAAGGACCTCGCGCTGATCAAGGTGAACGGCGCCAGCGGGCTGCCCGCGGCGATCCTCGGCGACTCCTCCGCGGTCGCGGTCGGCGACCAGGTGGTGGCGATCGGCTCGCCCGAGGGCCTGAGCGACACCGTGACCAGCGGCATCGTCTCCGCGCTCAACCGCGAGGTGACCGTGCCGGTGGAGGAGAGCCAGGGCCAGAGCAGCCAGGGCCAGCAGGGCTACGGCGGCGGCAGCAGCGGCAGCGGCGGGGGCAGCGACCAGTGGCCGTTCTCCTTCGGCGGCAACCAGTACAACGGCAGCACCGGCAGCTCCACCACCACCTACAAGGCGCTCCAGACCGACGCCTCGCTCAACCCGGGCAACTCCGGGGGCGCGCTGATCAACATGAGCGGGCAGATCATCGGGATCAACTCGGCGATGTACTCCAGCTCCTCCGACAGCAGCTCGTCCTCCTCGAGCGCCGGCAGCGTGGGCCTGGGCTTCGCCATCCCGATCAACACCGTCAAGGCCGACCTGTCCTACCTGCGCAGCGGCGGGGACAGCAGCTGAGCCGGGACGCGCCCCGGGCCGCCGGCCGTCCCCCGGCGGCCCGGGGCGCGGACCTTCCGGGAAAGCGCGGCGGACGTGCGAGGCTGGGGACATCACCGACGGGTCATGAGGTAGGGAACGGATGAGCAACGGGGACAGCGCCGAAGCGCCCGCACGGGTGCTGATCGTGGACGACGAGCCGGCCGTACGGGAGGCGCTGCGCCGCAGCCTGGCCTTCGAGGGGTACGACACCGCGCTCGCCGCCGACGGCCTCGCCGCGCTGGAGCAGGCGGACAGCTACCGCCCGGACGCGATCGTGCTGGACGTGCTGATGCCGCGGATGGACGGCCTGACCACCGCCCGGCGGCTGCGGTCCACCGGTGTGACCACGCCGATCCTGATGCTCACCGCGCGCGACACCGTCGGCGACCGGGTCACCGGTCTGGACGCGGGCGCCGACGACTACCTGGTCAAGCCGTTCGAGTTGGACGAGCTGCTGGCCCGGCTGCGCGCCCTGCTGCGGCGCAGCTCGTACGCCGGTGCGCAGGGCCCGGCCGACGACTCGGCCGCCCACGCGCTCGCCTTCGCCGACCTGCGGATGGACACCGCCACCCGCGAGGTCACCCGGGCCGGGCAGCCGGTGGAGCTGACCCGCACCGAGTACACGCTGCTGGAGCTGTTCCTCACCCACCCGCGCCAGGTCCTCACCCGGGAGCAGATCCTCAAGTCGGTGTGGGGCTTCGACTTCGAGCCGTCCTCCAACTCGCTCGACGTGTACGTGATGTACCTGCGGCGCAAGACCGAGGCCGGCGGCATGCCGCGGCTGGTGCACACCGTGCGGGGCGTCGGCTACGTGCTGCGCGCACCTGACGGCGGGCACGCGTGAACCGCCTCCCCCTGCGCTCCCGGCTCACCATCCTGACGGCGGCCGCGGTCCTGGTCGCGGTGGCGCTGGCCGCGCTGGCCTGCTGGCTGATCACGCGCAACGAACTCAACTCCCAGCTGGACAAGTCCCTCAGCCAGGGGCTGGAGGACGCCAAGCAGCAGCTCCAGCGGGCCAGCCGGCTCGGATCGTTCACCTGCCAGTCGCAGGCGCCGGACAACGGGCAGTACAACATCAACCCGTCGAGCGTGTCCGCCCAGATCGTGCTGCCCGACGGCAAGACCTGCCTGATCTCCGGCAGCAAGACGTTCACCACCACCCCGGCCGACCGCTCGGTGGCGATCACCGGCCCGCAGCAGGTCTCGGTGACGCACACCGTGCACAGCCACGGCACCGCGCTGCGGGTCTACACGGTGAGCACCAACGCCGAACTGACCGTGCAGGGCCCGCCGCAGCCGATCGCGCTGTCCGTGGCGCGCCCGCTCAGCGTGGTCAGCGACCCGCTCACCACGCTGGCGTGGGTGCTGCTCGCCGTCACCGGGATCGGCGCGGTCGGCGCGGCCAGCGCCGGGCTGCTGATCGCGCAGACCGGGTTGCGGCCGGTGGACGACCTCACGCAGACCGTGGAGCACATCGCGCGCACCGAGGACCTGAACGTCCGCATCCCGGTCGACGGGCAGGACGAGATCGCCCGGCTGTCCGCGTCGTTCAACTCGATGACGGCCGCGCTGGCCTCCTCCCGGGACCGGCAGCAGCAGCTGATCGCGGACGCCGGGCACGAGCTGCGGACCCCGCTGACCAGCCTGCGCACCAACATCGAGCTGCTGGAGCGGAGCGAGGCGACCGGGCGGGCGCTGCCGCCGGAGGACCGCCGGGCGCTGCTGGCGTCGGTGAAGGCGCAGATGACGGAGCTGGCCTCGCTCATCGGCGACCTCCAGGAGCTGTCCCGGCCGGACAGCGGGCCGACGCTGAAGGTGGTCGCGCTGCACGAGGTGACGCAGACCGCGCTGGCCCGGGCGCGGCTGCGCGGACCCGACCTGAAGATCATCGCCGACGTGGCGCCGTGGTACGTCCGCTCGGAGGCGGCTGCGCTGGAGCGGGCGATCGTGAACCTGATGGACAACGCGGTGAAGTTCTCCCCGCCCGGCGGCGAGATCGACGTGCGGCTGCGGGACGGGCTGCTGACGGTGCGGGACCACGGCCCCGGCATCCCGGCGGAGGAGCTGCCACACGTGTTCGAGCGGTTCTGGCGGTCGCCGTCGGCACGGTCGCTGCCGGGCAGCGGGCTGGGCCTGTCGATCGTGGCGCGCACCGCGCAGCAGGCCGGCGGCGAGGTGTCGCTGTCCCCGGCGACGGGTGGCGGCACGCTTGCGGCGCTGCGGCTGCCGGGCGCGCCGACCGAACCGCCGGAGCTGCCGCCGGGCGCGACACAGGCGTAGGGGACGGGCGCAGACGGGCGCAGCGGCCGCATCCGTCTCACATAACGAAACACTCTGTCTCACTCCTCGGCCGAGACGACATAGTTGGGCGCACCACCTACCAAGGAGGTGCACCCATGCGCCGCTGGCTGATGCTGGCCCTGGGAACCGCGGCCCAGACGGCCGCCTGCGCGTTCGTGTACGGCATCCCGTACCTCGCCGACATGCTGCGCAAGCAGGAGCACCTCTCGCTCACCGAGGTCGGGCTGCTCGTCGCGGCGCCCACCACCGGGCTGGTCCTGGCCCTGTACCTGTGGGGCGCGGCGGCCGACCGCTGGGGCGAGCGGGTGGTGATCGCCTGCGGCCTGGGCCTGGCGGCGGGCAGCCTGGCACTGGCCGCGTGGGTCGCGCACGGCATGCTCGCGCTCGGGCTGCTGCTGGTGCTGGCCGGCGCCGCGGGCGCCTCCGTGTACTCCGCCAGCGGCCGGCTGGTGATGGGCTGGTTCGCCGCGCGGGAGCGCGGCCTGGCCATGGGCATCCGGCAGACGTCCACGCCGCTGGGCATGGGCGTGGCCGCGCTGGCGATGCCGCCGCTGTCCGACGCGCACGGCCTGCCCGGCGCCATCGGGTTCCTCGCCCTCGCCTGCGGGGCGATCGCCGTCCTGATCGCGCTGTTCGCCGCGGACCCCGCGCGCACCGCGAAGGAGGCGGCCGGCCCCGCGCCGAACCCGTACCGCGGCTCGAACGTGCTGTGGCGCATCCACGGCTCGGCCGCGCTGCTGGTGATCCCGCAGTTCACCGCCGGGGCGTTCGCGCTGGTCCTGCTCGTCGACGTACGCGGCTGGTCGTCGGTGCACGCCGGGCAGCTCATCGCCGGCGCGCAGGGGCTGGGCGCGCTCGCCCGCATCCTGGTCGGGCGCTGGTCCGACGCGGTCGGCGAGCGGCTGCGCCCGATGCGGCAGCTCGCCGTCCTCACCGCCGCGGTGATCGGCGCCACCGCGCTGACCACGGCCTTCCCGTCGCCGCTGACCCCGGCACTGCTGGTGGTCGCGATCGGCATCTCGGCCAGCACCAACGGCCTGTCCTTCACCTCCACCGCCGAGCGGGCCGGACCGGCCTGGTCCGGCCGGGCGCTGGGCGTGCACAACACCGGGCAGAACCTGACCGCCGCCGTGGTGCCCCCGGCGATGGCCGCGCTGATCTCGGCGACCTCCTACTGGCCGGGCTTCGTGCTGGCCGCCGCGACCGCCTGCGCCTCGGCGGCGATCATCCCGGTACGGCGGCAGGTGGCGCCCGAGGACGGGACGGAGCGGAGCCGTACGATCACGGCATGACCGACCGCCGTATCGAGACCTTCACCGACCTGCCCGCCGGCGCCGCCCAGGCCGTCTTCGACCTGATCGCGGCGGCCGCCGCGGAGGACGGCCAGCCGGCCGTCTCCGAGCAGGGCCGGCTGCACCTGCGCAACGCCGGCCGGCCCGGCGTGCGGCACCTGCTGCTGTGGACACCGGGGCCGGACGGCGGCGGGGCGCAGGAGCTGACCGGGTACGGGCAGATCGACGGCACCGACCCGGTGGAGGCGCCTGCCGCGGAGTTCCTGGTGCATCCCCGGCGCCGCTCGCGGGGCCACGGCCAGGCGCTGGCCGCGGAGCTGCTGGCCGCCACCGGCCGGCGGCTGCGGGTGTGGGCGCACGGCGGCCACCCGGCCGCCCGGCACCTGGCCCGGCAGCTGGGCCTGCGGCTCTTCCGCGAGCTGCGGCAGATGCGCCGCCCGCTCGACCCGGAGCTGACCGGGCTGCCCGAGCCGCGGCTGCCGGAGGGGGTCGAGGTGCGCACCTTCGTGCCCGGCCAGGACGAGGCGGCCTGGCTCGCGGTCAACGCGGCGGCCTTCGCCCACCACCCCGAGCAGGGCGGGATCACCCGGGCCGACCTGGACGACCGGATCGCCGAGCCCTGGTTCGACCCGGCCGGCTTCTTCCTCGCCTTCCGCGGCCCTACCCCGGTCGGCTTCCACTGGACCAAGGTGCACCGGCCGGAGGGGCTCGGCGAGGTCTACGTGGTCGGGGTCGCCCCGGACGAGCAGGGCAGCGGCCTCGGCCGGGCGCTCACCGCGATCGGGCTGCGGCACCTGGCGCGCGACCGCGGGCTGGGCACCGCGATGCTCTACGTCGACGCCGACAACGCCCCCGCCGTCGCCGTCTACGAGCGCCTCGGCTTCACCACCCACGAAACCGACCTGATGTACCGCACCGAGGAATGACCCGGAAAGCGGCGGGCCGTCCGGGGGGCCGGGGCACCCTCGCTGGAAGCACCCCGCTTGCCTGACGGCAACGCTCTCTTTACCGGTCATTCAACCGCGCTTGCGAACATCGCCGGGTGCAGCACGCTGCCCCGACCCCCACTCCCCCGCCCGACCTGCCGGAACCCGCAGGTACACGGGACAATGGAGCGACGGCCGTCGGCCGCCGCACGGGGGCCGCCGATGTGGCGGATGTGCCGGAACCGGAGGAGGGCGCGCAACCCATGGCCCAGACAAATCACCCGAATGTACCCGCGCAGGCCGCCCAGGCCGCGCCGAGCAGCACCGGGCACACCGCGAACGGCACCGATTTCAGCACCCCCGACGGCACCTTCCGCCCGCGCGTCGTCCCCGACCTCGACCCCGAGCCGCCCAGCCTCGCCGCGGCCGGCGAGGAGTTCGGCGAGGAGCTGCCGCAGGGCCGCTTCCTGGACCGCGAGCGCAGCTGGCTGGCGTTCAACGAACGGGTCCTCGAACTCGCCGAGGACCCGACCACCCCGCTGCTGGAGCGGGCGAACTTCCTGGCGATATTCGCCAGCAACCTCGACGAGTTCTTCATGGTCCGCGTGGCCGGCCTCAAGCGCCGCATGGCCACCGGGGTCGCCACCCGCTCCGCGTCGGGCCTCCAGCCGCGCGACGTGCTGGACCTGATCCTGACCCGCTCGCGCGAGCTCATGGCCCGGCACGCCGCCTGCTTCCAGAACGACGTCGGCCCGCAGCTCGCCGACGAGGGCATCCACGTCATCCGCTGGGGCGACCTCACCGGCCAGGAGCAGGCCCGGCTGGCCACGCTCTTCCGCAAGCAGATCTTCCCGGTGCTGACCCCGCTGGCGGTCGACCCGGCGCACCCCTTCCCGTACATCTCCGGCCTGTCGCTGAACCTCGCGGTGGTGGTGCGCAACCCGGTCTCCGGGCACGAGCACTTCGCCCGGGTGAAGGTGCCGCCGATCCTGTCCCGGCTGCTGGAGGCGAGCCCGCAGCGGTACGTCCCGCTGGAGGACGTGATCGCCGCCCACCTCGACGAGCTGTTCCCGGGCATGGAGGTGCTGGACCACCACATGTTCCGGGTCACCCGCAACGAGGACCTGGAGGTCGAGGAGGACGACGCGGAGAACCTCCTCCAGGCGCTGGAGAAGGAGCTGATGCGGCGCCGCTTCGGGCCCCCGGTCCGGCTGGAGGTCGAGGAGTCGATCGCCCCGCGCGTGCTCGACCTGCTCGTGCACGAGCTGAAGATGAAGCACACCGAGGTCTACCCGCTGCCCGGCCCGCTCGACCTGACCGGCCTGTTCGCGATCGCCGCGCTGGACCGCGAGGAGCTGAAGTTCCCGCCGTACGTCGCCGGCACCCACCGCGACCTCGCGGAGGTCGAGTCGGCCACGCCGCCGGACATCTTCGCCGCGATGCGCGAGCGGGACATCCTGCTGCACCACCCGTACGACTCGTTCTCCACCTCGGTGCAGTCCTTCCTCGACCAGGCCGCCGCCGACCCCGACGTGCTGGCCATCAAGCAGACCCTCTACCGCACCTCCGGCGACTCGCCGATCGTGGACGCGCTGATCGACGCGGCCGAGGCGGGCAAGCAGGTGCTGGTGCTGGTCGAGATCAAGGCGCGCTTCGACGAGCAGGCCAACATCAAGTGGGCCCGCAAGCTGGAGGAGGCCGGCTGCCACGTCGTCTACGGCCTGGTCGGCCTCAAGACGCACTGCAAGCTGTCGCTGGTGGTCCGCCAGGAAGGCGACACCCTGCGCCGCTACAGCCACGTCGGCACCGGCAACTACCACCCGAAGACCGCGCGGCTCTACGAGGACCTGGGCCTGCTCACCGCCGACCCCAAGGTCGGCGCCGACCTGTCCCACCTGTTCAACCGGCTGTCGGGGTACTCGCGCCGCGAGACGTACAACCGGCTGCTGGTCGCCCCGCGCAGCCTGCGCGACGGCCTGATCCAGCGCATCCTCGCCGAGATCGGCCACCACCGCGCCGGGCGCCCGGCCTCCGTGCGGATCAAGGTCAACTCGATCGTCGACGAAGTGGTGGTCGACGCGCTCTACCGCGCCTCCCAGGCCGGTGTGCCGGTCGACATCTGGGTCCGGGGCATCTGCGCGGTCAGACCGGGAGTGCCGGGCCTGTCGGAGAACATCCGGGTGCGCAGCGTGCTGGGCCGGTTCCTGGAGCACTCCCGGGTCTTCGTCTTCGGCAACGGCGGCGAGCCGGAGGTGTGGATCGGCAGCGCCGACATGATGCACCGCAACCTCGACCGCCGGATCGAGGCGCTGGTCCGGGTCACCGACCCGGTCCACCGCGCCACCCTCGACGGACTGCTGGAGACCGGGATGTCGGACGCGACCTCGTCCTGGCACCTGGCGGCCGACGGCGACTGGACCCGGCACAGCACCGACTCCGAGGGCCGTCCGCTGCGCAACGTCCAGGAAATGCTCATCGACGCCCGGAGGCGCCGGCGTGGCCCGTCAGCAGCAACATAGCAACCTGCTCGCACAGCAGATCCCCGGTCGACCGGGCGACGGCACGGACACGGGGAGCGGCACGGTGGGCGTCAGCACGGGGCTCGACGACGGGAACGCGGGCGAGGCCCTGTCGTCCTACCTGCGCACGCAGGCGACCGCGTTCCTGCGCGGGCTCGGCCTGCGCGGCGACGACGAGGACACCGCGGACGCGCTGCTGCGCGGCAGCGCCCGGCGGATCGCCGGTGTGCTGCACACCTACGGCGTGCTGACCGACCCCGCGTGGGCCGAGCCGATGCGCACCGAGCTGGGCTGGCTCGGCGCCACCCTCGGCCGTGAGCCGCAGTACGCGGTGCGGCTGGGACGGCTGCTGGACGCGCTGCGCCGGCTGTCGGTGCTCGCCCCGGCCGAGGAGGCGCTGACCGCCGCGGCGGCGCTCCCCCAGGGCGCCGACGGCGGCGCCGGTGCGGAGCCGGCCGGCGGCGCGCGCCGGTCCGCCGGCGCGGCGGTCGCCGCGCGCGGCACCGTGCCGGCCCAGTCCGCCGGGCCGCTGGCGGTCGGGGCGGCGCGGGCCGCCGCGCTGCTGGAGCGGCAGCTCACCCTGGCCCGTACCCGGGCGCACTCGGCGACCTTGCAGGCGATGGGCTCGGCGCGCTTCCACGCGCTGGCCGACGCCATCGCGCTGCTCGCCTCCGAGGTGCCGCTGACCGCGCGGGCCGCCGAGCCCGCCGACCAGGTGCTGCCGCCGCTGGCCGGGCAGGCGCACACCCGGCTCGCCGAGGCGGCCGGCACGCTGCCGCTGCGCCGGGCCGGGCACCCGTACAACGCCGAGGCGGTGCAGGCCGCGCTCGGCGCCGACCTCACCGCCGACCTCCAGGACGCGCCCTGGCACCAGGTGCGCATACTGCTGCGGCTGAGCCGGTACGCCGCCGAGGTGCCCGGGGCCGGCGGCCACGGCGACCCGCGGCTGGCCGAGGCCGCGCTGGTCCTCCAACGGCACCACGAGGCCGCCGAGTCGGCCGCCGCGGTCGCCGCCGCGGCCCGCACCCCCCGGATCGCCCCGGCGACCGCCTACGCGCTGGGTGTGCTCCACGCCGACCAGCGGCACGAAGTGGAGGCCGCCCGGTTCGCCTTCTCCCGGCTGTGGCAGTCGTGAGCACCACGGTGCAGGCGGCGGGCACCGTGCTGTGGCGGCACGCCGCACACGGCGCCGGGGTCGAGATCGCACTCGTCCACCGGCCCCGGTACGACGACTGGAGCCTGCCCAAGGGCAAGCTGAAGCGCGGCGAGGACCACGCGGCCGCCGCGGTGCGCGAGACCCTCGAGGAGACCGGTGTGGCGTGCGTGCTCGGCACGCCGCTGCCCGCGTCGTACTACTGGACCGCCGGGCGCCCCAAGGAGGTCCGCTACTGGGCCGCCCAGGCGCCCTCCGCCGCCACCGCGCCGCCCTTCTCGCCCAACGACGAGGTCGACCGCATCGCCTGGCTGCCCCCCGACGCGGCCCGCCGGCGCCTCACCCACGACCGCGACCGCGCGCTGATCGCCGCCCTCCTGAACGCCTTCCAGGGCTGACCCCCCAGGCCCCCTCAGGCCCCCGTCCGCGGCCCCCGAACACCCGCCGGGCCACGCGCGTAGACCCCTGCTCCCGGGCGCCCCGCCGCGGCGCGGCCGAGGCGTGCCCAGGTCACCCGCTCCCCGTTCGCCCCACCTGGCACCTGGGGGCTCGGCCTGCTCAGAGGGCCACCACACCGACGGACGAGGTTCACCTCGCGTTCACCCTCCCCCGTCGGTCGCTTCATCTGATCTCCCTAATTTCGGCCTTACCGGTGAGCAGCACTCGCGCCGGGTGGATGCAGAAAACCAAACCCTGTGCTTCGCCGTCCACCGGCGGGCTTTTGGAAGGAACACACGAAGGTGAAGCTTCAGCGTAAGACCGGAATGCGGGCCCTGACCGTCGGCGCGGCGGCGATTACCGGCGCGCTGGTCCTGACCGCCTGCGGTTCGGACAACAACGACAGCAGCAGCTCCTCGTCGTCGAGCAGCAGCTCGTCCAGCTCGTCCGCCGCGTCGTCGATCTCCTGCGCCAAGGGCCAGATCCTGTCCTCCGGTTCCACCGCGCAGCAGAACGCGATGGAAGCCTGGGTGAAGAACTACCAGCAGGCGTGTTCCGGCGCGACGATCAACTACAAGGCGTCGTCGTCCGGTCAGGGCGTCATCGACTTCAACCAGGGCACCGACGCCTTCGCCGGTTCCGACTCCCCGCTCGCCGCCGACGAGATCACCTCGTCGAAGAAGGTGTGCACCAGCGGCGAGGGCATCGACCTCCCGATGGTCGGCGGCCCGATCGCCATCGGCTACAACCTGCCCGGTGTGAGCAACCTCGTGCTGGACGCCCCGACCCTGGCGAAGATCTTCAACAGCAAGATCACCACCTGGAACGACCCGGCGATCAAGAAGCTCAACCCGAGCGCCAACCTGCCGAGCACCAAGATCCAGAGCTTCCACCGCCAGGACGACTCCGGCACCACCGACAACCTCACCAAGTACCTCGGTGGCGCGGCCAAGGCCGACTGGCCCTACCCGCACGCCAAGGCGTGGGCGGGCAAGGGCGGCCAGGCCGTCGCCCAGTCCTCCGGTGTGGCCTCGCAGGTCAAGCAGACCGAGGGCGCGATCGGCTACTTCGAGCTGTCCTACGCGACCGCCGACCAGATCCCGACCGTCAAGATCGCCACCGGCGCCTCGCAGCCGGTCGAGGCCACCAGCGCCAACGCCTCCGCGGGCATCGCGCAGGCCAAGGTCGTCGGCACCGGCTCCGACCTGGCCCTCGACCTGAGCGCCGCGTACACCACCAAGGCGGACAACGCCTACCCGATCGTCCTGGTGACGTACGAGATCGCCTGCGACAAGGGCAACAAGTCCGACACCCTGCCGCTGACGAAGTCCTTCCTGAACTACATCGCCAGCGCCGACGGCCAGGGCCAGCTGGCGAGCGCCGGCTACGCCCCGCTGCCGGACACCATCGCCACGAAGGTCCGCTCCGCCATCTCCGCCCTGTCCTGATCCAGGGCGGCGGGCCCCGCGGTCGGCACGACCACCGCGGGGCCCGCCGCACATCCGGTGCACCGCCGCCGGGGGAGCCACCTCCCCCACCCCAGACCGGAGTTCCCCATGACAACCACCGCACCGCCCCCCGCCGCCCCGCCGCCGCCCAGCAGCACGAAGACCGTCACCCGCCCGGGCGACCGGATCTTCGCCGGGCTCTCCCGCGGCTCGGGCATCTTCGTCCTCGTCATCATGGGCGCCATCGCGCTCTTCCTGACCGTCCGCGCGGTCAACGCCATCTCCAAGGACCACGCGAACTTCTTCACCACCTTCGAGTGGAACGCCGCGCTGACGCCGCCGAAGTTCGGCATCGCGGTCCTCGCCTACGGCACCGTGGTCAGCGCGGTGATCGCCATGGCCATCGCCGTGCCCATCGCGGTCGGCATCGCGCTGTTCATCACGCACTACGCGCCGCGCCGGCTCGGCGACGTGATCGCGTACGTGATCGACCTGCTCGCCGCGGTGCCCAGCATCATCTACGGCCTGTGGGGCGCGCTCTTCCTGGTGCCGCACCTGCGCGGCCTGAACCTGTGGCTCAACCACTACCTGGGCTGGACGGTCATCTTCCACAAGGACGACCCGAACTCCACCCCGCGCTCGCTGTTCACGGTGGGCATCCTGCTGGCGATCATGATCCTGCCGATCATCACCAACGTCAGCCGCGAGGTCATCCGGCAGGTGCCTAAGATGCACGAGGAGGCGGCACTCGCGCTCGGCGCGACCCGCTGGGAGGTCATCCGCATGTCGGTGCTCCCCTTCGCCCGCTCCGGCATCATCTCCGCCTCGATGCTCGGCCTGGGCCGCGCGCTCGGCGAGACCATGGCGGTGGCCACCGTGCTGTCCGCGTCGCCGACGCTCAGCGCCCACCTGCTGGACCCGGCCGGCGGCACCTTCTCCCAGAACATCGTCGCCAAGTTCGGTGAGGCCACCGAGTACGGCCGGGACGCGCTGATCGCGTCCGGCCTGGTGCTGTTCGTCATCACGCTCCTGGTCAACGGAGCCGCCCGGCTGATCATCGCCCGGCGCAAGGAGTACTCGGGGGCCAACGCATGACCGAGACCGCTGTCGACGCGACGTCGTCCGCCGCCGTGCCCGCGACCAGGCACCTGGCGACCCGGCGGCTGCCGCGCTGGACCCCGCCCGCGATCGCGGTCGGCTCGATCGTGGTGGCCGTGGCCATCGGCGCCGGGGCCGGCCTGGACAGCCACATCCAGTGGGGCCTGATCGCCCTGCTGCTCTTCGTGGTCGGGTCGTACGTGATCACCGCCCAGGTCGAGGGCCGCCGCCAGGCCAAGGACCGGGTGGCCACCAGCCTGGTCTGGTCCGCGTTCATCCTCGCCGTGCTGCCGCTGTACTCGCTGATCGAGACGACGATCAAGCAGGGCGCCGGCGTGATCGACGGCACGTTCCTGACGCACTCGATGAAGAACGTGCTCACCATCCAGCCCGGCGGCGGCATCTACCACGCCATCATCGGCACCGTGGAGCAGGTCGCGATCGCCGCGGCCATCGCCGCCCCGCTGGGCATCCTCACCGCGGTCTACCTGGTCGAGTACGGCCGGGGCCTGCTCGCCAAGGTGGTCACCTTCTTCGTCGACGTGATGACCGGCATCCCGTCGATCGTGGCGGGCCTGTTCATCCTGTCGCTGTGGTTCATCGCCTTCGACAAGGCACCGCAGTCCGGCTTCGCCGGCTCGCTGGCACTGGCCATCCTGATGACGCCGATCGTGGTCCGCTCCACCGAGGAGATGCTCAAGCTCGTCCCCAACGAGCTGCGCGAGGCCTCCTACGCGCTGGGCGTGCCGAAGTGGCGGACCATCACCAAGGTGGTCGTCCCCACCGCGATCGGCGGCATCACCACCGGCGTGATGCTGGCCCTCTCCCGGATCGCCGGCGAGAGCGCCCCGGTCGCCCTGCTGATCTACGGCGCCCAGTACATCAACAACAACCCCTTCAAGGGCCCGCAGGAATCGCTGCCGTTCTACATCTACCAGCAGTACGTGGACGGCAACCCCGCGAGCTACGCCCGCGCCTGGGGCGCGGCCCTGGTCCTGATCGCCTTCGTGATGATCCTGAACCTCGTGGCCCGGCTCATCGCGCGCTGGAAGGCGCCGAAGCACTCAGGTCGCTGACGCGGCCATCAGCAGACCTAGCAGAAATGAAGTGATCCCCACCATGGCCAAGCGAATCGACGTCAGCGGCCTGTCCGCCTACTACGGCAGCCACAAGGCCATCGACGACATCTCGATGACCGTCGAGCCCGGCTCCGTGACCGCCTTCATCGGCCCGTCCGGCTGCGGCAAGTCCACCTTCCTGCGCACCCTGAACCGCATGCACGAGGTCACCCCCGGCGGCCGCGTCGAGGGCCAGGTGCTGCTGGACGACGAGAACCTGTACGGCAGCGGCGTGGACCCGGTGACGGTCCGGCGCACCGTCGGCATGGTCTTCCAGCGCCCCAACCCCTTCCCCACCATGTCGATCTACGACAACGTGGCGGCCGGCCTGCGGCTGAACGGCGTCCGCAAGAAGGGCGAGCTCGACTCCATCGTCGAGAAGTCCCTCAAGGGCGCCAACCTGTGGAACGAGGTCAAGGACCGGCTGAACAAGCCCGGCTCGGGGCTCTCCGGCGGCCAGCAGCAGCGGCTGTGCATCGCCCGCGCGATCGCGGTCGAGCCCGAGGTGCTGCTGATGGACGAGCCGTGCTCCGCGCTCGACCCGATCTCCACCCTCGCCATCGAGGACCTGATCGGGGAGTTGAAGGAACGCTTCACCATCGTGATCGTCACGCACAACATGCAGCAGGCCGCGCGCGTGTCGGACCGTACCGCGTTCTTCAACCTGGCCGCGGTCGGGCAGCCCGGCAAGCTGATCGAGATCGACGAGACCGAGAAGATCTTCGCCAACCCGTCGGTGCAGGCGACCGAGGACTACATCTCCGGCCGTTTCGGCTGATCCCAGGACGCCGTGCGGTGCTGCATGGCGGTGCCACCGCAGGGCGCGAGGGCCCCGGTTTCCCCTTCGACGGGGGCCGGGGCCCTTCGCATGCGCCGCCCCATGGACTCGCGTACACCGGCACCAGGGACCGGGAACGGCGGAAACCGGCCAAGCCGATCAGCCGAAGATCAACTGGACCACGTAGAAGCAGACGGCGGCGACGACCGCCGCGGCGGGCATCGTGATGAACCAGCCGCCGACGATGTTCTTCGCCACGCCCCAGCGGACCGCCTTGACCCGCTTGGTCGCCCCCACGCCCATGATCGCCGAGGTGATGACGTGGGTGGTGGAGACCGGCGCCGCGAAGACGTACGACGTCGTGTAGAGGATCGCCGCGGAGGTGGTCTCGGCGGCGAAGCCCTGCGGCGGGTCGAGGTCGATGATCCGGCGGCCGAGGGTCCGCATGATCCGCCAGCCGCCCGCGTAGGTGCCCAGCGACATCATCGCCGCGCAGATCAGCTTCACCCAGATCGGGATGCCGAAGCCGCGGCTCGGGTCGTGGATCACCAGCGCCAGCACCACCACACCCATCGTCTTCTGGGCGTCCTGGAGGCCGTGGCCGAGTGCCATCGCGGCCGCCGAGAGGGTCTGGGCCATCCGGAAGCCGCGCTTGGCCTTGTGCGGGTTGGCGCGGCGGAAGAACCACAGGATCGCCAGCATCACCAGGTAGCCGACGAGCAGGCCGACCACCGGGGAGACGAACATCGGCACGATGACCTTGTCGACCACGCCGTTCCAGTGCACCGCGATGCCGCCGGCCAGTGCCGCGCCGACCAGGCCGCCGAACAGCGCGTGGCTTGAACTCGACGGCAGCCCGAAGTACCAGGTCACCAGGTTCCATACAATGGCACCGGCGAGCGCGGCGAAGAGGATGCCCATTCCGTGGCGGCCCTCGGGCGTGGCGATCAGGCCCTTGCTCACGGTTGCGGCCACCTTCGAACCGAGGAAGGCGCCGAGCAGGTTCATCACCGCGGCCATCGCCAGCGCCGCCTTGGGGGTCAGGGCGCGGGTGGAGACCGAGGTGGCGATGGCGTTCGCCGAGTCGTGGAAGCCGTTGGTGTAGGTGAAGAAGAGCGCGACCCCGATGGTCACGACCAGAGCGAAGGTGTCCACGAAGGTCAGGACTCCTTGACCGCGATGGTCTCCACCGTGTTGGCGACGTGCTCGAACGCGTCGGCAGCCTCTTCCAACACGTCGACGATCTGCTTCAGCTTGAGCACCTCGATGGCGTCGTACTTGCCGTTGAACAGGTGGGCGAGCAGCTTGCGGTGGATCTGGTCGGCCTGGTTCTCCAGCCGGTTGACCTCGATCCAGTACTCCGTGAGGTTGGCCATGGTGCGCAGGTTCGGCATCGCCTCGGCGGTCAGCTCGGCCGCCCTGGCCAGCACCTCGATCTGCTGCTCGACGCCCTTGGGCAGTTCCTCCACGTTGTAGAGGACGACCAGGTCGACGGCCTCCTCCATGAAGTCCATGATGTCGTCGAGCGAGCCGGCGAGGGTGTAGATGTCCTCCCGGTCGAAGGGCGTGATGAAGGAGGAGTTGAGCTGGTGGAAGATCGCGTGGGTCGCGTCGTCCCCGGCGTGCTCGGCCGCCCTCATGCGTTCTGCGATCTCGGTCCGGGTCGGCGCATCGGCCCCGAGCAGTTCCATCAGGAGCTTCGAACCGGTGACGATGTTGTCCGCGGAAGCGGCGAACATGTCATAGAAGCTCGTCTCCCTGGGGGTCAGACGAAAGCGCACGTGAGGTCCTCGGGGTGCATGAGTTTCGGTCTCGTTGATGCTAGGTGCATCATGCGGTCGCCACTGACCGGCGTCCACCAGTGTCGCCCATTGGACGAAGTCCCCCCGTCAGGGGATGCCTCGCACAGGGTATCGATTCGGTAAGGTATACCCATCGGGGGTATAACGGGACAGAAGGGCGGGCATGCGGATGGCCACGGAAGGCGTCGCCGGGGAGATTGTGAAGCCGCACGGGCCGCATGGCTACAGCCATGACAAAGAAGCCCACCTCAAGAGGCTGCGCAGGATCGAGGGCCAGCTGCGCGGGTTGCAGCGGATGGTCGAGGAGGACGTCTACTGCATCGACATCCTCACCCAGGTCTCGGCGAGCACCAAGGGGTTGCAGTCCTTCGCGCTCCAGCTGCTGGAGGAGCACCTGCGGCACTGCGTGGCCGCGGCCGCGGTCGGGGGCGGGCCGGAGATCGACGAGAAGGTCGCCGAGGCGACGGCGGCGATAGCGCGGCTGCTGCGCACCTGAGCACCGCGGCGCGGGGCCCGCGGTGCTCAAGGGGGTCGGGTCCGGGGCGGCCCGGCCGCGGCTGCGCTGCCGCCGTGGCTCGCGCTGCCGCCGGAGGGCCCCTGAGTCCTCCTAGTTCGCCCGGACCGGGCGGACGCGGGCGACGTCCAGCACCTCGTCGATGCGGTCGGCGCTCAACCGCTCCTCGACGGTGGCGGAAGCGGCGATCATCAGCTCGCCGTACAGATCGATCTCGGCCAGTGCCACCGGATCGTCCTGCACCGAGGTCATGAGTGACGGCGCCATACCCGCACCACCTTCGCTACGCGTCCCCATACGCCTGTGAACGGCCGTCATCAAGCGTAGGGACCGTACGCGGCCCGGCGCATGGCACGGATGGACCATTTCCAGCAGGCCCGATCCGGCGGGGCGGGACCTAGGAGGTGGCAGAAACGATCTTTCCGGTCCAGATGTCCGCACTGTTCGGCATGGTGACCGCGACGGGGGTGCCGAAGCCGTCGTAGGTGGTGGTGGCGGTGACGGTCACGCCCGGGTCCTGGCGGGCGGACGGGGTGCTCGCGGCGCCGCCGGACGCCGGTGAGGGGCTCATCGTGAACCGCTGGGTGAGTTTGCGCAGCCGGCCCTGTGTGTCGAGCCAGGCGTCGAAGGGCACCCGGGTCACCGTGAAGCCCTTCGCGGCGGCTCTCAGCGGGCCCCGGACGGCGGTCGGGGCGATCCGGGCGGCTCTGGCGATGTCGGTGGTGCCGCGGAAGTGCCGCACCCGGACGCCTTGCAGCTGCTCGGTGCCGGAGTACGTCACGTCCTCGGCGCCGCGCAGCAGTTCGGCGGCGGCCAGCGGTTCGGTGGCGCCGCCGGTGACCAGGTTCCCGTCGGGCAGGCGGGTGGTGTCCACCCGCACCCACTTGTCGGCGGGGACGCCGGCGCCGCGGTTCTTCATGTAGAGCGCGCCGGGCGTCATCAGCTCGGTGATCGGCTTGTGCTCCTCCTTGCCGACCGCGTCCTTGGGCAGCAGCACCACCAGTTCGCCCTGCCGCCTGGCGTAGTCGAAGCCGCCGGTGCCGGTGATGGTGACCCAGGTGCCGCCGCTGGCCATCCGCATCGCGGTGGCCACCTTGGAACTGCCGGCGCCGACCAGGGTGTCCGCGGCGCTGGTGACCGCGCGGGTCTGGGCGGCGTCCGCGGGGGCCGCGCCGGCGGCGCGGCCGGCGGCCGGGCCGCCGCAGCCGGTGGTCAGCGCCGCCGCGCACGCCAGTGCGGCGACCGCGGCGGCGTGCGGTCCGCCCCGCCCGCGTGTGCCGCGGCGCGGGCGGTGGGGGCCCGTCGCGCCGCCGCCTGCTGTCGCACCCGCCACACCCGTCGTGCCCGCCGCTGGGGTCACCGCTGCCACCATCGCCCGTCCATCCCTGCACCCGCCCCACCGGCTGGGTCTCACCCGGATAACGACGGTCTTGAGCGGGCCGTCACGCCCGTTACGGTTGAGGCGTGTCCGACCCCGGATCGTCCACCACCGCCGCGGGTGCCGCCGGCGGTGGCAGCCGCCATGAGGTGACCGTCGTCGAGCGCGGGTCCTTCGCGTCCGCGCGCTGCTCCTGCGGCTGGAAGGGGCCCGCCCGCCGTGCCCGCGACCGCGCCCGCCGCGACGCCGCGGAGCACTCCGCGTAGGAACGGGGGCACTCCCGGAGGAGCGGGGCCCCGGAGGAACGGGGCACTCCCGGAGGAACGGCGCCCGGGCCGGGGCGCCCCACCCGCCACCGACCGGCACCGACCGCCACCGCCCGCAAAAACCCGCAACCGGCAACGGGGGTGCGGCGTCTTGGGATTCTGAGCGGCACGGGTGCGGGAGAAGGCACCCACCTCCCGCGCCGGAGGGCCTGACGCGAGGGTGGCAACGGTGGAACGCACGGCCCGGTCCGACAGCCCGAACCGGGGCGGCAGCCCCCGCGGACTCGCGCGGCGCACCGCGCTGATGGCGGGCGGCGGAGCGCTGGCGGCGACCGTACTGAGCGGGTGCGACGACGACGGCGGGGACGACGCGAAAGCCCCGTCCGGCACGCCGGGTTCGACGGCCGCCACGTCCGCGACCCCGTTGGCCTCGGCGACCGCCTCCCCGGTGAAGCCGGACTGGCCGGCGCTGGCGAAGTCCCTGGACGGCACCCTCGTCCGCCCGCAGGACAGCGCCTACGAGCTCGACCACCGCCTGTACAACACCCGGTTCGACTCGCTGCGCCCGGCGGCGGTCGCGTACGTCACCGGCGCCGACGACATCCGCACCTGCCTGGACTTCGCCCGCCGCACCGGCACGACCCCGGTGGTCCGCAGCGGCGGCCACTCGTACGCGGGCTGGTCCAGCGGCGACGGCCGCCTGATCGTGGACGTCTCGAAGCTCGACTCGATCCGGCTGGACGGCACCACCGCCACGATCGGCGCGGGCGCGAAGCTCATCGACGTCTACAACACCCTTGCCCAGCAGGGCAGGACGGTGCCGGGCGGCTCCTGCCCGTCAGTGGGCGTCTCCGGGCTCGCACTCGGCGGCGGCCATGGCGTGATGAGCCGATCGATGGGGCTGACCTGCGACAACCTCACCGGTGCGACGCTGATCACCGCCGACGGCCGCAGCCACGAGGTCTCGGCCGACGCCGAACCCGACATCTTCTGGGCGCTGCGCGGCGCCGGCAACGGCAACTTCGGGGTGGTGACGTCCCTGACGTTCGCCACCCACCCGGTGCCCGACGTCGTCACCGGCTACCTGACCTGGCCGTGGAGCCGCGCCGCCGACCTCGTCCGCGGCTGGCAGAGCTGGGGCCCGGACCTGCCGGACCACATCTGGTCCGCGCTCGACCTGAACTGCACGGTCGGCCAGACCCCGACCGTCTCGGTGGCGATGACGTCCACCGGTTCCCGCGACGACCTCGCCGCGGCCGCGGACCGGCTGGCCACCGCGGTCGGCTCCCCCGCCGCCTCGGTCTCGCTGCGGCCGCACACCTACGTCGACGCGATGTTCTCCTACGCCGGCTGCGAGGGCCGCAGCGCCGCCCAGTGCCACCTGGCGCCGGCCGGCAGCCTGGAGCGTGACACATACACCGCGCGCTCGGACTTCTACGACGTGAACCTCCCGGACGGCGGCGTCCAGGCCCTCCTGGCTCAGGTCCAGCAGCTCGCCGGGCGGTCCGGCGGCGGGGCCGGCAGCATCGCCCTCACCGCGCTGGGCGGCGCGGTCAACCGCCCCTCGGCCACCGCCACCGCCTTCGCGCACCGCAGCTCACGCTTCCTCGCCCAGTACCTCGCCTCCCACGCCTTGGCCGACACCACCTGGCTGAACTCCACCCACACCGCGATGCGCCGCTACGCCTCCGGCGGCGCCTACCAGAACTACACCGACCCGTCCCTGTCCGACTGGCGCACCGCCTACTACGGCCCGAACGCCGCCCGCCTCACGGCCCTGAAGAAGCAACTCGACCCCACCCGCCTCTTCGACTTCCCCCAGGCCCTGTGACGGGCCACGGGCGTCGACCGGCCGTCAGGTGAAGCGCCGCCGGGGGCCGTTCAGCGGTTGACGGACTGGATCTCCTGGACCCGGACGTCCTGGTCGAACTCGAAGCTGCCGCCGGGAAGGTTCCCGCCGGTGCCGCCGCTGCCGGTCCAGGTCACCTTCCAGGTGATGGTCGCGCTGAGCGGGAAGGTGCCGCCGTCCGACGAGCGCCGGTAGGTGAGACCGCAGGGCGGAACACCGTTGCCGTCGCTGCTGACGTACGCGGTGCCGATCGAGCCGTCCGCGTTGAGCGGGCAGTCACCGGACGCGGGGTAGAGGTCGGCGTCCGGGGTGCCGGCCTTGAGGTGGAGCCCCTCGGGTGTCGCCGTCGTCGTGGCCCACATGTTCAGCGAGGCCAGCCTGGCGGTGACCGACACCGGTGCGACGTCCCCCTTGTCCAGCCACGCCCAGGTGTTGACGTTCACCGTCTGCACGTGGTCCGCGGCCGGGGAGAGTTGCACCGGGTTCTCCGGGATGCGAATGCGGTCGTAGGCCGACTGCGCGAGGATCTCCGGGGTCACCACCGGGCCTTGGGGGTCGGGCGGGGTGTCGCCGTCGAGCACCCAGTCGTCCTGCTCCTTGAAGCACTTCAGCGAGGCGGGGTCCGCGATCCGGTTCGGATTCACCTGGCCGTTCCACCACATGCCCTTGCCGGCGTTGGCGAGCTCGAAGTCCTTGTGCGGGTGCCCCTTGACGTAGTAGTCCTGCTGGGCCGCGTCCCACGCGTAGCCGGTGGAGTCCTCCGCCCACACCGCCTCCCGCTCCGCCTTCAACTCCGCGGGAGTCGCGGCGGGCGCCTGCCAGCACGCGGGCGGAGTCCACCCGTTGTTCGCCGCGAGCGGGTGCCCCTTGGGCGGTGTCGCCGGGGTGTACGTGACCTCATAGGCGCTGACGGAGGCGTCGATGGAGCCGTCCTTGCTCCCGCCGGTCGTCGTCGTGGTCGTGCGCCGGGCGGACGCCGACCCGCTGCCGACCACGACCAGGGCCACCGCCGCCACCACGCATATCCCTGCTGAGCGACGCCTCAGCGTTTGCATTTCGGCGCCTCCAGCACGGTGATCTTCGACGCCTGCCACACACCGTTCGACGTGTCCTTGAACAGCAGCAGGTTGTACTGGTAGTAGTCGTCGATGCTCGGTGTCGTCACCAGTACCTTCCCCGTCTTGACCTCCTTGCTGTAGCTCTTGCTCTGGTCCTCGCAGAAGCTCAGCGTGGCCGACCCGGCCTGCACGTCGGACACCGTCGCCGAGTAGTAGCGGTCGAGACCCGTGGGGGCCAGATCGTCCTTGATGTTCTGGTTGATCTGGTCGCGGGCGTACGTCAGCGCGTCGTCCCGCGAGTAGAACTGGTACGCGGGGTCCTTCAGGTCGTGGGCCGCCGCGGCACGGTTGTACGCCTTCAGGTACTGCCGACCGCCGTCGAGCACGGCGTCCTTCGTGGCGTCCCCGGTCGAGGGCCAGTCGAACGTCATCGTCAGGTCCTTCGGCAACGCCGTCGACGGCCCCTTCGCCTGGTCGGAGGGTGTCGCCGTCGCCGTCTGCGTCGGGGCGGCAGCGGACGTCGTCGTCCGGTCCGACGAGTCGATCGTCTTCGAGCCCCCCGAGCCGCCGCCGCAGCCCGCGAGCAGTACAGCGGCCGCGGCCAGGGCCGAGGTGACCGCCGCGGTGGGAAGGAAAGAGCGGGTCACGATGGCATCCCCCGTGTGATTCGTCAACGTGCGTGAAGCAAGCGGTCCGACGGTACCGGGGAGGAGCATGTGTCTGGAAGCGGATGGTTCGATCCGTGACGCGCCCGGCACGCGGGCCGGCCGCGGGGGACGGGCCGGGCTACGCCGCGAGGTCCTTGTCGGTGGCGTGGTGGCCGATTTCGCGTGGGTCTAGGCGGCGGGCGGCGGGGGTGGGGCCGGGGGCGGCGCGGACCAGGGGGGCGGCACGGCCGCGGGAGAGCCGGGTGGTGAGCGCGGTCAGCAGTGCGAGCGCGGGCGCGGTCAGCAGCAGGGCGGTCGCGGCGCCGAGCGCGAACCCGCCGACCACGTCGGTCGGGTAGTACGTGCCGACGTAGATGTCGCAGAACCCCTCGGCGAGGGCCGCGAGCAGCGCGATCGCGCCGAACCTGCGGTCCACCGTGAACAGGCCGACCGCGACCGCGGCGATGACCGCGCTGCGCACGCTGACGAAGGAGTAGCCGCCGTCGTGCACCAGCACCCGCAGGCCGTCGTGGTCGACGTAGGGCCGGGGTCTTTGCACCAGGGCCCGGATCGGCAGGTCCAGCAGGGTGGCGGCGCCGGCGGCCAGGCCCGACCACAGCACCCCGGCGACCGCGGCCGGCGCGTCCTCGGCGCGCCGCGCCACCCGCCACCAGCACCACAGGGCCAGCACGAACGCCAGCGCGACCAGGCCGTACCCGCCGATCCACTCGACCGCGCGGTCCACGCCGTGCGGGGTGTGCCCGGACAGGCCGTTGACCTCGCGCAGCAGGCTGACGTCGGGGTTCACAGTGTCGCCTGCGACTTTCGCCATCGGGTCCACCCCTCATCGGGCAACGCACGGAACATGCGTCCACGGTCGGCTCGTGCGCAACCCCCGTCGCTTGCGTCTCGCCCCATTCTCCCCCGTACAACGGCCGGCACACTACGTAGCGTTCCGGTCTTCGCCAGATGATCACCATGCTGTTATGCAAGGGTGACCAGGCAGAACAGTCGTACGAACGGGCGGCCCGGCCGCCGCCGCGGCGCCGCGACGGGCCGTCAGGAGGCGGCTGAGGAGGCGGCCGAGGCGGTGGGCAGCGCCTGCGCCCCACCCTCGGTGACCCGCGTCGCGCCGATGTAGTCGGGCGAGTCGATCGGGTCGAACCGGATCACCGCACCGGTGTGCGGCGCGTCGATCATGTACCCGCCGCCCACGTAGATCCCGACGTGGTGGATGGAGCGCGGGTCGCTCAGATCGTAGGCGAAGAAGACCAGGTCGCCCGGGAGCAGCTCGGCGCGGCTCGGGTGCGGCCCGGCGTTCCACTGGTCGTTGGCCACCCGCGGCAGGGTCACCCCGACCGCGCGGTACGACGCCTGCGTCAGCCCCGAGCAGTCGAACCGCCCGCCCTGCGCCGCCGTGCCCTCGCCGCCCCACAGGTACTTCGTGCCGAGCTTCGACTGCGCGTAGGTGATCGCACCCGCGGCCTGCTGGCTCGGCTGCAACCGGGCGACCGGCGCCGCGAAGCTCTCCGCGAGCGTGCGGATGATCTTCACGTAGTGCTGCGTCTCGGCGTACGGCGGGACGCCGCCGGCCTTGATCACCGCGTAGGCGCCGGCGTTGTAGGAGGCCAGCATGTTGTCGGTGTTGTCACCGGGCACGTTCTTGACGTAGGAGGCCAGCTGGCAGTCGTAACTGGCGGCCGAGGGGATCGCGTCCTGCGGGTCCCACACGTCGGCCTTGCCGTCGCCGTTGGCGTCGATGCCGTGGGTGGCCCAGGTGCCCGGGATGAACTGCGCGATGCCCTGCGCGTCGGCCCCGCTCTGCGCGTGCGCGTTCCAGCCGCTCTCCTGGTACAGCTGCGCGGCCAGCAGCGCCGGGTTGAGCGCCGCGCACAGGTTGCCCCACTTCGCCACGAGCGGCTCGTACTCGGCCGGCACCGCGCCCTGAGCCAGCGTCACCGCCTGGCCGTTCTCGTCGTCGCTCAGCCCCGCCGCGGCCGAGAAGGTGCCCACCACGAGCAGCGCGAGGAACGAAAAGCACAGGCCCAGCGCGATGATGACGACGAGCCAGATCCGGCGCACGAGTCCCCACCCTTCCGGTCCTTGGACGATCCCACGCTCTTCGTTGCCCTAACGTGATGCTCGTGATACACACAGTAGTCGTCTGTATCCCTCGAACACCGGTCCGTTCACCAGTGTGGCTGCTGCGGGGCGGATCACACGGACAATCCGCTGAGAAAGTCGCCCAGTCGACATCCAAGAGCGGAATCCTCCGTCAAGATAGACGATGGCCCCTTGCGCCCCGGCGAGGGAGCCAACTGATCGAGCGGGGTGGTGAGTTACATGTATCTGGCAGCGGCGAAGGGCGACATCAACACCATCATCGGTGGCATCGCCCCGGACTGGGGACCCTTCGGTTCCCTCGGCAACGAAGCGCGTGTGATGGTCGAGGTGGTCATGGCAGTGGCGATCCTGCTGTGCCTGGCCCTGGCCATCTGGGGCGCGGCCAAGCAACGGATCGGCGCGACCGCACTACGCGACACCTTCAGCGCGGAGCAGGGCAAGGGACTGATCATCGCCGGGCTCACCGGCGTGTTCATCATCGGTTCCCTCGGCACGCTGTTCACCATCGTCTACGGCATGGCGATCTAGCCCGTCCGGGCGAAACCGCCGTACCGGCACCCGCGGGTGCCCCTGTTCCCCCCGGAGCCCGTCCCAGGCTCCACCGTTCCGACCGAGGCTGCGTGCTGATGCCCACTCAACCAAGCAGCGCTGTCGTTCCCAGCGACTCGCCCCGCCGTGCCGCGCGCCTCCGCGCCGTGCCCGCGGCGCCCCGGGGGGCGACCGCACGATGAGCCTCGGCCAGGACGGTCCCCCGACCCGGACCCGGTTCCCCGAGGGCCACGGCACGCACGGCCCGGCCGGGCGGCGCCCGCAGCCGCGGCGCGCCCTGGTCACCGTCGTGGGCGTCATCGTCGTGCTCATCGCGGCGCTGGCGTTCGCCACCCGCGGCGGCGGCTCCTCCTCCAGCACCGACGACGCCGGCTCCGGCGGCAGCAGCGGGAGCGGTGGCTCCGCCGCGAAGAGCTCCGCCACCGCCACCGCGCCGACCGGCGAACTGCCCGTCACCGGCTCGTCGAACGGCATCCCGGCCGGCTTCGCCCACACCCAGCAGGGCGCCCAGTCCGCCGCGGCCAACTACGCGGTGGCCCTCGGCGGCGTCGACATGTTCGACACCGCCACCCGGCACCGGATCGTGGCCACCGTGTACGCCCCGTCGGCGACCGCGTCCCTGCAGACGTCACTCGACCAGGCGTACTCCGCGGGCGCGATAAAGGCCCTCGGCCTCAACCCGGACGGCTCCGCGCCCCAGGGCCTGACCCTGGTCTCCCGGACCATCCCGGTCGGCACGAAGACCACCGCGAGCAGCGCGGACGCGGCGACCGTGGAGGTCTGGTGCACCGCGCTGGCCGGCCTGGCCGGCAAGGACTCCACCAAGCCCGTCACCGCCTCCTGGTTCACCATCACCGAGAAGCTGGTGTGGCAGGCGTCGGCCCCGGGCAGGACGGGGTCGGGAGGTTCAGGCGGCTCGGCAGGCTCGGGCGGCGACTGGAAGATCGCCTCGTCCAGCCAGCAGGACGGGCCCGCGCCGGTCAGCGGGGACCAGCAGATCGCCACGGCGGACCAGATCGCGGGTGCCGTACAGCAGTACGGAGGGTTCACCTATGCGCGGTAGCGCCCGCACCCGGCTCCTGCCCCTGTCGGCAGCCGTCGTCGCCGTGCAGACGGTCCTGTGGACCGCCGCGACGCGCGCGATGGCGGACCCCTCGGCCACGCCGACGCCGACCCCGTCCGCCTCGGCGACCAACGACACCTGCAGCCTGCTGTCCGGTCCGACCAAGGACTACTGCAACAGCGGCACCACGCCCGTCTCACCGAAGGGCGACAGCGGCACCAGCAGCCTCGACCCGCTCACCTCCCTCGGCAAGGGCTGCGCCGAAGCCGCCTCCTGGACCATCGACAAGCTGTCCACCGCGGTGACGAAGACCACCGAAGTCGACTTCACCAACACCGAGTTCCTGCGGCAGTACGCCGTCGTGTTCGCCGCCTCCACCATCCTCACCCTGATCCTGTGGCTGCTGGCCGTCGCCAAGCGCGCGGTGCGCGGGGTGCCGATGACCGAGGCGCTCACCGAGGCGGTCGGCTTCCTGTG
This sequence comes from Streptomyces sp. CA2R106, assembly GCF_037034245.1. Classification (NCBI taxonomy): domain Bacteria; kingdom Bacillati; phylum Actinomycetota; class Actinomycetes; order Kitasatosporales; family Streptomycetaceae; genus Streptomyces; species Streptomyces sp. CA2R106. The sequence continues at coordinate 10,952 of NZ_JBAGKC010000023.1, read as the reverse complement.
GCTGACCGTGCTCGCCTCCGCCTTCACCCCGCTGGTGCTCTACACCGTGGTCTCGGCCACGGACGCGGTGACCGACGTGATCTCGTCGGGCACCAAGTCGAACACCGACGTGTTCTTCGGCTCGTTCTCCGGCGCCCTGAAGAAGGGCGACGACATCGGCGGCGGCCCGGTCATGCTGATCGTGGTCTCGCTGGTGTCGGTACTGGCCGCGGGCGTGCTCTGGCTGGAGCTGGTGATCCGCGCCGCGCTGCTGTACGTCGGCGCCCTGCTGGGCACCGCGGTCTACGCGGGCCTGGTGGACAAGAACATGTGGCACCACGTCAGGCGCTGGGCCGGCATCATGATCGCGGTGATCCTGGTGAAGCCGGTGATCGTGATCGTGCTGGGCCTGGCCGGCGCCCTGTCGGGGTCGAAGAACGGCCCGGACTCGTTCTCCGCGGTCGTCTCCGGCCTGGCGATCATCCTGCTGGCGATCTTCGCCAGCGCCATGATCTACCGCTTCGTGCCCGGCTTCGGCGACGACGTGGTCAGCCTGCGCAACAACCGCAAGGCGAGCGGCCAGAGCTCGGCGGCCGCGGTGATCTCCTCGCCGGCCGCGCTGGTCCGCCAGGGCATCACCACGCACAGCGCCCGCGGCGGCCCGCAGGAGCAGGCCCAGGGCGGCGGCCAGCCCGCCAACCCGGTGGCCGGCGGCATGGCCGCGCACAGCACGCGCGGCGGCTCCGGCGGCTCGGGCGGCTCCGGCAGCTCCGGCGGCTCCGGCAGCTCGGGCGGCGGCTCGGGCAGCGGCCCGCTCGGCGGCTCCCCGTACCGGTCCGGCCCCGGCCGCGGACCGGCACCGGGTTCGAACAAAGGCTCTTCCCAAGGAGGTGAGCGCCGATGACGACCCAGCCGTTCGCCCAACCGCGCCGCACATACCTGATCGGCAAGGCGCGCCCCAACGCGATCGTCGGCAAGAACCGCGAGACCGGCGAGATCGCGCTGATCATCGTCGGGGCGGCGCTGGGCATGATGTCCGGCCTGCTCATCCCGGTGCTGCTGCTGCGCATCATCGGCCTGGTCGGCTGGCCGGTACTGGCGCTCGCCGCGGTGTACATGCCCTACCGGCGCCGCACGTTCTACCGCTGGTTCGAGATCAACCGGGCCTACCGCCGCACCCTGCGGGTCTCCCCGACATACCGCTCCTCGGCGCAGGAGGCGGGCACCTCGCTGGACGGCAAGGAGGTCGAGGTCGGGCCGCCGCCGGGCATCGGCCGGATCACCTGGCTGGCCGCGCCGTTCGGGCCGGACGAGATGGCGGTGCTGCTGCACGTCGACCGCCGCACCGTCACCGCGGCGATCGAGATCGAGGGCCCCGGCGTCGGGCTGCGCGACAGCGAGGACCAGGAAGCCCTGGTGGAGCGCTTCGGCACGCTGCTCAAGCACGTGGCCAACGGCGACGGCTTCGTGACGCGTCTTCAGATGCTCGCCCGTACGCTGCCGGCCGACCCCGACGCACACGCCAAGGACGTCGCGCAGCGCGGCGAACCGGACGCCCCGCGCTGGCTCCAGGACTCCTACGACCAGCTCCAGTCGATGGTGTCGACCTCCTCCGAGCAGCACCGCGCCTACCTGGTGGCGTGCATGCACTTCACCCGCGAACTGGCCGCCGAGGGCAACGCGATGGCCCGCGCGACCCCGCACCGTGGTGCCCGGGTGGACAAGGACGCCGGCCTGGCCGCGGTGATGGCGCGCGAGCTCAACGACATCTGCGCCCGCCTCGCCGAGGCCGACATCCGGGTCCGGCAGCCGCTCGGCCAGGCTCGCCTGGCGTCGCTGGTGCACTCGATGTACGACCCGGACCACCCGATCGACCACATCCAGGCGATGACCCGCCGCAACGCGTGGCCGGCCGAACTGGACGCCACCGAGCCGACGTTCCTCCAGGCGAAGACCCGGGAGTCCAGCACCCGCGCGCCCTGGCACCACGCCACCGCGTGGGTCAAGGAGTGGCCGATGACGCCGGTGGGCGTCAACTTCCTCGCGCCGCTGCTGGTGCACACCCCGGACGTGATCCGCACCGTCGCGGTCTGCATGGACCTGGAGCCCACGGACGTCGCGATCGAGCGGATGCTGACGGAGAAGACCAACGACGACGCCGAGGCGAGCCGCGCCGCGAAGATGAACCGGGTGGTCGACCCGCGGGACGTCGCCCACCACGGCCGGATCGACCAGCGCGGCGAGGACCTGGCCAGCGGCGCCGCCGGGGTCAACCTGGTCGGCTACATCACGGTCTCCGCGCGCTCCCCCGAAGCGCTGGCGCGCGACAAGCGCACCATCCGCGCTTCCGCGGGTAAGTCGTATTTGAAGCTCGAATGGTGCGATCGTGAACACCACCGGGCCTTCGTGAACACGTTGCCGTTCGCTACCGGCATCCGCCGCTAGCCCGCCCGGAGGAGGAGGCCACCGATGCCCATGCTGGACCCTCTGGCTGCGATCACCGACGCGTTCACCAGCTTCCTGTTCGGCCGGGTCGAGACCACCCGGCTGCCCGTCCGCACCTCCACCGGCCAGGCGCAGGCGGTCTACCTGCCGACCGCCGCGCCCGGCCTCGGCGACTCCGGTGTGATCATCGGCCGCGAGGTGTACTCCGGGAAGGGGTACATCTACGACCCGTTCCAGCTCTACGGCCAGCAGCTGCCCGCCCCGCACTGGCTGGTGCTCGGCGAGTCCGGCAACGGCAAGTCGGCGCTGGAGAAGACCTACGTGATGCGGCAGCTGCGGTTCAAGGACCGCCAGGTCGTGGTGCTCGACGCGCAGGGCGAGGACGGCGTCGGTGAGTGGAACCTGATCGCGCAGGCCCTGGGCCTGACCCCGATCCGGCTGGACCCGATGGCCGCCCTGGACGGCGGCATCAAGCTCAACCCGCTGGACCCGGCGATCACCGTCACCGGGCAGCTCGCGCTGCTGCGCACCATCATCGAGGTGGCTCTCGGCCGCGGCCTGGACGAGCGGTCCGGCTTCGCGCTGAAGGTCGCGCACAGCTACGTCGCCGAGTCGGTGACGGACCGCCAGCCGATCCTCAACGACATCGTGGAGCGGCTGCGGCACCCGGTGGCGGAGTCCGCCGAGGCGATGAACGTCGACCTGGACGACGTCCGCGCCTGGGGCCTGGACGTGGCGCTGGTGCTGGACCGGCTGGTCGACGGCGACCTGCGCGGCATGTTCGACGGCCCGACGAGCGCCGGCATCGACCTGGACTCGCCGCTGATCGTCTTCGACCTCTCCCACATCGACCGCAACTCCATCGCGATGCCGATCCTGATGGCGATCGTGGGCGTGTGGCTGGAGCACACCTGGATCAGGCCGGACCGGAAGAAGCGCATCTTCCTGGTCGAGGAGGCCTGGCACATCATCAACTCCCCGTTCGTCGCCCAGCTCTTCCAGCGGCTGCTGAAGTTCGGCCGGCGGCTCGGCCTGTCCTTCGTGGCGGTGGTGCACCACCTGTCCGACGTCGTGGACGGCGCCGCCGCCAAGGAGGCGGCGGCGATCCTGAAGATGGCCTCCACCCGCACCATCTACGCCCAGAAAGCCGACGAGGCGAGAGCCACCGGCCGCGTGCTGGGACTGCCGCGCTGGGCGGTGGAGATCATCCCCACCCTCACCCCCGGCATCGCGGTGTGGGACGTCAACGGCAACGTACAGGTGGTCAAGCACCTGATCACCGAGGCCGAACGGCCCCTGGTCTTCACCGACCGGGCGATGACGGAGTCCTCGCAGGACCACCTCGCCGGCATCGAGGCCGAGGCGGAAGCCGAGGCCGAGGCCCGGGCCGAGGCGCACGCGGCGAAGGCCGCCCTCGCCAAGCACCTGGCAGACGACGCGGTGGCGTGAGGTCATGGCGGCCCGAAAGAAGGAGAGCACAGGGGGCCTGCCCGACGGCCTGATCGTCGGGATCATCGGCCTCCTGCTCGGCGTGACCCTGCTGGTGTGGACGGCGACCGGGATCGCCGCGGTGCTCGCCCACGGCTCCTGGCCGCAGGGCGTGCGCTTCACCCGCACCCCCCACGCGATGCGCTTCCTCGTGACGCAGCCGCACGACATGGCCACCGCCTGGCCCCAGGTGCCCCGCGGGCAGCTGCCGGGGGCGCAGCTGTTCTGGTGGGTGCTCGCCGCGCAGATCGCGCTGCTGGTCGTCTTCGTCGTCTGGCTGCTGAACACGGTGGCCCGGCTGCGCGGCAAACGCCCGCCCCGCACCCGGACACCCCGCCGCGCCGCCCGCACCCCGGACCCCGCGCAGGAGGCGTCCGGGTACGACGCCGACGACGCCGAGGACGCTGCCGCCTACGAGGCCGAGGACGAGTACGACGGCGACGCGCTTGCGCCCGGGAAGCAGGGCGGACAGGACGGCGCCGGCCCCGCGGAGGTACCCGCACCGCGCCGCCGCACCGCCCCGCCGTCGTACGCCCGCGGCGGCGACGAGAGCCTGGACGCCTGGTTCCGTACGGTGCCGCGCGCGGTGCCCCCCGGCCCGCCCGGCACCCCTGCCGCCGAGGACGCCCCGACCACGCAGATCCCGCCGGTGCACGCCGAGGGCCTGGTACCCACCGGCGCGGCCACCGCCGCGGCCGGCCCGGCGCCCGGCCCGGCCGCCACCGCACCCCTGGCCGCGCTCGCCGACGGCGAGATCACCCGCACCTACGCGCTGTTCGCCGCGCCGCGCGGCGACAAGGCCAAGCAGGTCGTACAGCCGGCCGTACTGGCCGCCGCCGGCCCGGTGGTGGTGACCACCGCCGACCCCGACACCTACCACCAGACCGCCGGCAACCGGGCGAAGCTCGGCCCCGTGCACGTCTTCGACCCCGCCCACCTGGTGGACGTGCCCGGCCGGCTGCGGTGGGCACCGCACGGCGGCTGCGAACGGCCCGACACCGCCCGCACCCGCGCGGCCGCGCTGCTCGCCCCGCTGCGCACCGCCCGCGCCGACGAGGCGATCGTGCACGACGCCGCCGTGACGCTCCTGCGCTGCTGGCTGCACGCGGCCGCCGTGGACGGCCGGCCGTTCCGCCAGGTGCAGCGGTGGTCTGCGGGCGGGTCGAGCGCCGGTGAGGCGGTCCGTGTGCTGCGCAGCGACCGCGCCGCCGCCTCGGGTTGGAGCGGCGAACTGGAGTCGGTGCTGCACGCCCACCCCGAACGCCGGGACGCCGCCCAGGCGTTGATCCGGCGCGCCCTGGAACCGCTGAACTCGGTGCACATCCGCGACGCCTGCACCCCCGCCAAGTCCGGCGGCCTCGACCTGGAGTCGTTCACCGCCGAACGGGGAACGCTCTACGTGGTGGGTGAACGGATCGAGGACCCGCGTTCCCATCCGGGTGCGATGCCCCTGCTGACCGCACTCGTCTCCAGCGTGGTCGAGCACGGCCGGCGCATGGCCGGAAGGTCACCCGCCGGTCGGCTCGACCCACCAATGACGTTCGTCCTCGACGACGTCGCGGCACTCGCCCCGGTCCCCGAACTTCCCGTGCTCCTCGCCGAGGGCCGCGCCGCCGGGCTGCCGACCCTCGCGGTACTGCGCTCGCCCGAACAGGGCACCGCCCGCTGGCGGTCACCGCTGTGGCAGCAGGCCGACATGCGGCTCGCGCTCGGCGACGCCACCGCCGAGGCACTCCCGCCCACCGTCCCGGACGCCGTCCGCATCCACTGACCGGGGCCGCCCGGCCGCCGCTTCAGCCCCGCGGCGCGGGCGGCGGGCCCACCGACTCGCGCAGCACCAGGTGCGTCCCCAGCAGGTGGCGGCTCTGCACCGGCACCCGGGGCCCACCTCCCGGCACCAGCACCGCCTTCTCCGCGAGCGCCAACCGCACCGACTCCCGGCCCAGTTCGTACGACGGGATGTTCACCGTGGTCAGCGGCGGGTTGAGGTCCTGCGCCAGGCCGTCGTTGTTGTAGCCGACGACCGAGACGTCCCCCGGGGTGCGCAGACCGTACTCGCGCAGCGCCGCCATCGCGCCCGCCGCCACATGGTCGTCACCGGCGAAGACCGCGGTGAACTCCGGGCGCCCGCCGCAGTCCGCGAGAAGCTGCCGCATCGCCGCGTGGCCGTCCGCGCGGCGCAGCCCCACCCCGGCGATCCGCTCGGCGGCCGCCCCTGCGCCATGGTCGGCCAGCGCCCGCCGGTAGCCGCTGATCCGCTGCTCGATGGTGGAGTGCCCCGGCAGCGCGCCCAGGAAGAGGATGTCGCGGTGCCCGGCCGACAGCAGATGGCTGACCACCGCGTACGCGCCGGCCTCGTTGTCGTACTCCACCACCAGCACCGGCATGTCGGGGCTGGGCGCCGACCGCCCGCACAGCACCAGCCGGGAGCCGGCCGCGGCCAGGCTGTGCGCGTACTGCGCCAGGCGCGCCCGGTAGCGCTCGTCCTCAACGACACCGCCGACCAGCACCACGAACTCCGCGCGCTGCTCGCGCATCATCTGGAGCAGCGCCAGCTCGCGTGCCTCGTCCCCGCCGTGGCTGCACACCAGGCACAGCCGGCCGCGGGCCGCGGCCTCCTGCTCCACGCCCTGCGCGATACCGGTGTAGAAGGCGCTGTCCACCGAGGAGACGACCACCGCGATGGTCTTCGGGCCGGTGCCGGCCAGCGCCCGGGCCCGGCCGTCGATGACGTAGTCGAGGTCCTTCACCGCCCGCAGCACCTTCGCGCGGGCCGCGGCCGACGTGGGGTGGTTTCCGGCCAGCACACGGGAGACGGTCGCGACGGACACCCCCGCACGATCGGCGACGTCCCGGATGGTGCTCCGACCGCTGCCCCGACCCGCCCGGCCGCCCGGCCCCGGCCCCGGGTCCAGCTCCGGCCCTGATGAACGCTCCGCCATCTCCGCCATCCGCAGTCCGCAGTCCCGTCGCAGCCGCCCGCACGCCCACCGCGCCGCCGCCCAGCGTACTGGTGCCGCGACGACCGGCGGATACCCGGCATCCCGGGCTCTTGATCTAACCGGTTACGGCCCGGCCGCGGGCGGCCGCACCGGCACATCGGGCCCGCGGCAGGCCCGTACCGTGGCCGAATTCCGCGCCTGACCCGCAGGATACCGCCGCCACGGCGCCCCCGGGCACGATGGCGCCGTTGACCGCCCCCCGGGCGGCGACCTAGGCTTCGCGTCAGACGCGGTAACCGGTTACACGCGACTCGGGACAGCGGGCAGCCGACCGCGGCCGCCACGGGGGACACCGCGCGGACCCGCCCGGACCAGCTCGGACCCGGCAGGCACCGTGCACGCACCCCCGGCCGCACGGACGCGGACAGGCAGCACCACCACGACCACCACACGCAGGGAGCAGACATGGCGGAGCGGCCGAAGCTGGTGCTGGCGATGCGGCCCGACATCGTGGACCTGGTCCTGCCCACCGCTCTGCGCGCCCGGCTCGAGGCGCTCGCCGACGTCCACCCCGGCACGGTCACCGACCCGACCGCCCCCGAGGCCGCCGACGCGCTGGCCGGCGCCCGGCTGCTGCTGACCGGTTGGGGCTGCCCGGTGCTCGACACCGCGACGCTCGACCGCATGCCGCGGCTGGCCGCCGCCATCCACGCGGCGGGCAGCGTGCGCCACCACGCCACCCCGGAGGTCTGGGCACGCGGCATCGCCGTCTCCTCGGCCGCCGACGCCAACGCCGCACCGGTCGTGGAGTACACCATGGCCACGATCTGGCTCGCCTCCCACCGCGCGCTCGGCACCGCCGCCGGCTACGTCGCGGGACTCGAACCCGCGATGCGCCTGCGGCAGGGCGCCGACGGCGCGACCGTCGGCGTGATCGGCGCCTCGCGGATCGGACGCGGCGTCATCGCCCGCCTGACCGCCGCCGCGGCGGGCTTCCGGGTCCTGCTGGCCGACCCCTACGTCAGCGCCGAGGAGGCCGAGGCCCTCGGCACCACGCTCGTCGACCTCGACGACCTGTGCCGGCGCAGCGACATCGTCACCGTGCACGCGCCCGACCTCCCCGAGACCCGGCACCTGCTCAACGCGGAACGCCTCGCCCTGCTCCGGGACGGCGCGACCGTCATCAACAGCGCGCGGGGCCGGCTCGTGGACACCGACGCGCTCACCCACGAGTGCGGCAGCGGACGGATCGACGCCTACATCGACGTCACCGACCCCGAGCCGCTGCCCGTCGGCCACCCGCTGCTCTCCCTGCGGAACGTCCTGATCACCCCGCACATCGCCGGCTGCCAGGGCAGCGAGGTCCAACGGCTCGGCGCCTACGCGGTCGACGAGGTGGAGCGCTGGATCAAGGGGGAGCCGCTGCGCGGGGGCGTGCAGGCCGCGGACCTCACGCGGATCGCGTGAGGTCCGCGAGAGATCCGCGTGAGCGCAGGGTCGGCGGGTGGGACGTTGCGACCGTAGCGCCGGCGGACAGCGGGCGGCCGGCCACGGCGATGCTGTGGCCGGCCGCCCGGTTCAGCCCCTGCGGGTCACCGCCCGGGGCCTGCCGCGTACGGGACGCGTCCTACTCGCCGCCCCCGCCGGAGCCACCACCGTCACCACCGCCGGAACCGCCGCCGGAGCCCCCTCCGTCGCCACCACCGCCGTCGCCTCCGCTGCCGGAGCCGCCGCCGTAGCCACCGGAACCGCCGCCGTCGCCGCCCCCACCGTCGCCTCCGCCGTAACCACCGTCGGAGCCGCCGCCGTAGCCGCCGGACGCGGAAGAACCGCCGTCGCTGCCTCCGTAGCCGCCGTCGCCGCCGTAGCCGCCATCGGAGGAGCCGCCATCGCCGGCGGAGGCCGAAGCGCCGCCATCGGAGGAGCCGCCATCGGACGAAGCTCCGTCGGCGGAGGCTCCGTCCGCGGACGCGCCGCTGTCCCCGGCGGCCCCGGCATCGCCTGCATCGCCTGCGGCCTCGGAAGAGCCGTCGTCTCCGGCCGGGCTGCCCGCGTCCGCGGACGCGGTGTCCGAGGAGCCGTCGTCGCCGGGTGCCGACGCGGCAGCCGCGTCTCCCGCCGGAGCCGCCGGCGCGGCAGGCGCGGCAGGCGCGGCAGGCGCGGAGTCGGCGGGCGCTGAGGCCGGTGCCGAGTCGGCGGGCGCCGAATCCGCAGGGGCGGCCGGGGCCGCGGGCGCCGCGTCGGCAGGAGCCGAGGTCGACGTCGTGGTGGCGCCCCACGGCGATCCGATCATCGCTCCGGGGGTGCCGGCTATCGCCCCGCTGTAGGCGCTGGCCGACACGCTGGTTCCGGGCGGACCGGAGATGCTGGCGGGTGCCGTACCGGGCGCCTGGGCGGTCGCCGTACCGCCGTCGGGCGCGGAGGCCGTCGCCGAGGAGACCCCGCCGTACGGACTGCCGATCCCCGTGGACGTGGCCGAGGTCGGCCCCGAGGGACTGCTCGCGGACGCCTGCGCCTGGCTGCCGCCCGCCTCGGTGCCGGCGGAGGACGTACCAGCTGCCGAGGTGCTCGCGGACGCGCCGCTCACCCCGACCCCGGCCTTGCCCGCGCTGCCCAGCGGCCCCGCGGCGGTGCTCGCGGAGGTGTTGCCGTCGGCGCTGGACGCGGCAGCGGAGGAACCGACCGAGCCGGACTCGGAGTTGGCGCCCGAGAAGCCGCCGCCCTTCGTACTGGCGGAGGCGGCGGTGCCGTTGCCGCTGGCCCCGCTCGTCGCACTCGCGCTCTGCCCGCCGCCGGACGCCTCGGAGGACGACGAACCGGTGCCGGTCGCGGCGTTGGAGTTCGCCCCGGACCCGGGACCGCTCGCCGTGGCGTCGCCGGTCGACAGCCCGCCGCTCGGGCCGGCCTTCGAGGCGCCCGCACCGGCCGAGTTCGTGCCCCCGCCGTACGACGACGCCCCGGCGCCGGTCTTCCCGTCGCCGACGCTCATACCGGCCGACGCCGGAGCACCGTTGGAGCTGTTGCCGAAGGCGCCGCCGATGCCGATCGCCCCGGACTGCGGGCCGCCACCGGTACCGCCGAGCCCCGCCTGCCCGCTGCTGTCACTCCCGTACGAACCCGCGCGCGCCCCGCCGTTCGCACCGGGCGGGTCGGCGAGGGCGCCGCCCGTCAGGTGCAGGACACCGACCACGGACGCCACCGTCAGGATCGACGCGCGCCGCAGCACCTTCCCGCTCACGCGCGCCCGTCCGGTCCTCCGTGCCGCCGACCCACCCTCCGCGTCCTTCTCCGCACCGACGGCCTGCGGAGGACGCTCCTCACCCTCTAACGCTCTCTCGGACGACGCATCAGTACCCATGCGCAGCCTCCCTGTTGTGGACGCGTGCAACACGCGTCAGCTCGGCAACCGGAGCCCAAGTGACCGGTCACATGACCACCATTCCGCACCGTCAACCCCGCCGCAATGGTGCAGTAGCTGCTGTCACAAACCCGTGGCAGCACAGGAGAACGGCGCCGGCAGGTGACCGTACAGAACGCGGTTGCCGGGAGACCGGAGCGGAAACCGCACGCGGACCGAACGTGCAAGGAACTCCGAGGGACCGCTGCTCAGGGCCGGTCGAGTGCCAACTCGTACTCGATGTAGGCCTCGTCCACCGGTGAGCGCATCGTCCGCCCGGTCCGGGCGAAGCCGTGCCGGCGGTAGAACGCCTCGGCTCGCGGGTTCTTCTCGTGCACCCACAGGTGCAGCCGATCGGTCCGCTGCCAGCCCCACTCCAGGGCGGCCGCCAGCAACCGGTCGGCGAGCCCGGTACCCCGCTCCTCGGGCACCAGGTAGACCGCGTTCACGCTGAAGTAGCCGGGACGCTCCTCGACCACCACGGTCATCCCGACCCAGCGCCCGTCACGTACGGCGGCGAACTGCTGCGAGCCGGCCCCGGCCGCCCGCTTCCGCCACCGTTCGTCGCCCATCGCCGACTCCTCGGCGTACGTCCTCGCGAACGCCACCGGAGCCACCGGGTCCTGGAGTGCCGCCAACCGCAACTCCCGGCTCTGCTCCCACTCGTCCGGCCGCGCGGGCCGTATCACGTATCCCATGGT